>NZ_JBICXQ010000014.1:0-218532 GCF_043200375.1 Streptomyces sp. NPDC048434
ACCCGCTCGGGAATGTCGTACTCCGCAAGCGCCGCGAAGTTCGCACCGAACGTGTTGGTCTCCACACAGTCCACACCGACCGCGAAGTACTCCTCATGCACCGACCGCACAATGTCCGGCCGCGTGACATTGAGGATCTCGTTACAGCCCTCCAGCTGCTGAAAGTCCTCCATGGACGGATCCTGCGCCTGCAGCATGGTGCCCATCGCCCCATCGGCGACCACCACCCGCGAGGCCAACGCCTCACGCAGCGATGCGACGCGAGACGTGTTGATGGATGTTGGCGTGTTCGAGGCCATGGAGATGCTCCCGTGGTTGCGACGGCTGTCGGCTTTGCACCCTCCTGGAGAGGGCGCACCCGGCCAGCGTAGCTGCCGGTCCGGTACAGGTGTTCCCCATTCCACGCCGTGGACAGCACTACTCCACCCCCCTGCCTGCACTCACCGTGATCGTTGGCACACTCCGTTCACTCAGCAAAAGGCTCCAGATCGCTGACTGCAGTCGACATGGACCGATATCGTTCAGCATTGTCGAACCGCTCACTTCGGAGGTTGCCCGATGGCACGCACCATCCAGTCGCTGGAGCGCGCCGCAGCGATGCTGCGGCTGCTCGCAGGAGGGGAACGGCGGCTGGGACTCTCCGACATCTCCTCCTCACTGGGACTGGCGAAGGGCACCGCCCACGGGATCCTGCGCACGCTGCAGCAGGAGGGCTTCGTCGAGCAGGACGTCGCCTCCGGCCGCTATCAGCTGGGCGCGGAACTGCTGCGGCTGGGCAACAGCTACCTGGACGTGCACGAGCTGCGCGCCCGCGCCCTCGTATGGACCGACGATCTGGCCCGCTCCAGCGGTGAGGCCGTCTACCTCGGCGTGCTGCACCTGCAGGGCGTGCTGATCGTCCACCACGTCTTCCGGCCGGACGACAGCCGGCAGGTGCTGGAGGTCGGCGCGATGCAGCCGCTGCACAGCACGGCGCTGGGCAAGGTGCTGTCGGCGTACGACCCGGTGGCACACAGCGAGATCGTCGAGTTGGACCGGAAGGCCTTCACCCCACGCACGGTGACCGGGCTGGGGGACTTCGAGGGGCTGCTGGACCTGACCCGGGCGCGGGGCTGGGCCGCCGACGTGGAGGAGACCTGGGAAGGCGTGGCGTCGGTGGCCGCGCCGATCCACGACCGGCGGCGGATGCCGGTGGGTGCGGTGGGTGTCACCGGAGCGGTGGAGCGGGTCTGCCAGGAGGGCGAACTGCGGCCGGAAATCATCGCCGCTGTGAGGGATTGCGCACGCGCTGTGTCCCGTGATCTTGGCGCAGGGCGATTCTGACCGTATTCACCCCATAAGTTCACCTAAGTTTTTGGCCACGGAGCCCTTGACGGGGTTCTACGGGTGAACAAAACTGCCGTTCGTCGGTCGGCATTGTCGAACACCTAACGGCAATATTCGCTATGGTGAGGCATTGCCGCGGGCCGACTACCGCCCTCTAGGAGGGCGCGGACCACCGGACGGGACCCGGGGTTCGTCTTCCCCTGGACCAAGGACAAAGGAGTCGCGGGTGTCCAGCTCCGACATCTTCATCAGCGAGACCATCGGTACCGCTGTGCTGATCCTGCTCGGCGGTGGCGTCTGCGCCGCCGTCACATTCAAGCGCTCCAAGGCGTTCAACGCCGGATGGGTCGCCATCGCCTTCGGGTGGGGCTTCGCCGTCCTCACGGGTGCCTACATCGCCGCGAAGTCCGGCGCCAACCTCAACCCTGCGGTCACCATCGGCCTCGCCATCAAGGGCGGGATCGAGTGGAGCCAGGTGCCGGTCTACTTCGCCGGCGAACTGCTCGGCGCCATGATCGGCGCGGTACTGGTGTGGATCACGTACTACGGACAGTTCCAGGCCCATCTGAGTGACCCCGAGGTGCTGGCCGACCACACCGGCGAGGAGGGACTGGTCGACCAGTCCGCCGCGCCGGCCGCCGGACCGGTCCTCGGCATCTTCTCCACCGGCCCGGAGATCCGGAACGCGGTGCAGAACCTGGCCACCGAGATCATCGCCACCGTCGTGCTCGTGCTGTCGATCCTCACGCTCGGTCTGAGCGACAACGGGAAGGGCGTCGGCACCATCGGCACCCTGCTGGTCGCGCTGGTCGTCACCGGAATCGGTCTGTCGCTGGGCGGTCCGACCGGGTACGCCATCAACCCGGTCCGCGACCTCGGCCCGCGCATCGTGCATGCGCTTCTGCCGCTGCGGAACAAGGGCGGTTCAGACTGGGGCTACGCCTGGATCCCGGTCGTCGGCCCGCTCATCGGCGGAGCCATCGCCGGGGGCATCTACCAGGTGGCGTTCGCCTGAGCCGCCTGACCGCCCCGACTCCGCCCGCACAGACTTCTTGGAGCACACCATGAGCGACACCCCGAGCACCTCCTCGCACGGGCACGGCCCGTTCATTGCGGCCATCGATCAGGGCACCACGTCCAGCCGCTGCATCGTCTTCGACAAGGACGGCCGGATCGTCTCGGTCGACCAGAAGGAGCACGAGCAGATCTTCCCGAAGCCGGGCTGGGTCGAGCACGATGCCACCGAGATCTGGACCAACGTCAAGCAGGTCGTCGACAGCGCCGTCCACAAGGCCGGGCTCACCGCCGCCGACGTCAAGGCGATCGGCATCACCAACCAGCGCGAGACCACCCTCCTGTGGGACCGCACCACCGGTGAGCCGGTCCACAACGCCATCGTCTGGCAGGACACCCGCACCGACGCGCTCTGCAAGGAGCTCGGCCGCAACGTCGGCCAGGACCGCTTCCGCCGCGAGACCGGCCTGCCGCTGGCCTCGTACTTCGCGGGCCCGAAGATCCGCTGGCTGCTGGACAACGTCGAGGGCCTGCGCGAGCGCGCCGAGCGCGGCGACATCCTCTTCGGCACCATGGATTCCTGGGTCATCTGGAACCTGACCGGCGGCGTCGACGGCGGAGTGCACGTCACCGACGTCACCAACGCCTCGCGCACCATGCTGATGAACCTCCACCGTCTCGAGTGGGACCCGAAGATCCTCACCTCGATGGAGATCCCGGCGGCCGTGCTGCCGGAGATCAAGTCCTCCGCCGAGGTCTACGGCCGCGCCGTCGGCGGTGTACTGGCCGGTGTCCCGGTCGCCTCGGCACTCGGTGACCAGCAGGCCGCGCTGTTCGGCCAGACCTGCTTCGAGCAGGGCGAGGCCAAGTCCACGTACGGCACCGGCACCTTCATGCTGATGAACACCGGCCACGAGCCGGTGAACTCCTACAACGGGCTGCTGACCACCGTCGGCTACCGCATCGGCGACCAGGAGCCGGTCTACGCCCTCGAAGGCTCCATCGCCGTCACCGGCTCGCTCGTCCAGTGGATGCGCGACCAGATGGGGCTCATCAACAGCGCGGCCGAAATCGAGACCCTGGCCAGCACGGTCGAGGACAACGGCGGCGCGTACTTCGTGCCGGCCTTCTCCGGCCTGTTCGCCCCCTACTGGCGCTCGGACGCGCGCGGTGTCATCGCGGGCCTGACCCGCTACGTCACCAAGGCGCACATCGCGCGCGCCGTGCTCGAGGCCACCGCCTGGCAGACCCGCGAGATCACCGACGCCATGACCAAGGACTCCGGCGTCGAGCTGACCGCGCTCAAGGTCGACGGCGGTATGACCTCCAACAACCTGCTGATGCAGACCATCTCGGACTTCCTGGACGCCCCCGTGGTGCGCCCGATGGTCGCCGAGACGACCTGCCTCGGCGCTGCCTACGCGGCCGGACTGGCCGTCGGCTTCTGGTCCAGCACCGACGAACTGCGCGCCAACTGGCGCCGGGCCGCCGAGTGGACCCCCCGGATGGAAGCGGCCACCCGTGACCGCGAGTACAAGAGCTGGCTCAAGGCTGTGGAACGTTCCATGGGCTGGCTCGATGACAGCACTGTCGAGGAGTAAACATGAGCACCCTGCAGAGCGTCCCGGCACTCGGGACGCACCCGGCCAGTGGTTCGCACGCGAGCCGCGCCGAGACTCGGGAGCAGCTTTCCAAGGCGACGTACGACCTCCTGGTGATCGGCGGCGGCATCCTGGGCATCTCCACCGCCTGGCACGCCGCACAGGCTGGACTGCGGGTGGCCCTGGTGGACGCCGGTGACTTCGCCGGCGCCACCTCCTCCGCCTCCTCCAAGCTGCTGCACGGTGGTCTGCGTTACCTGCAGACCGGTGCGGTCAAGCTGGTGGCGGAGAACCACTTCGAGCGGCGTGCGGTGTCCCGTCAGGTGGCACCGCACCTCGCCAACCCCCTGACCTTCTACCTGCCGGTCTACAAGGGCGGCCCGCACGGCGCGGCCAAGCTCGGCGCGGGCGTCTTCGCCTACTCCGCGCTGTCCGCGTTCGGCGACGGCGTCGGCCATGTCATATCCCCGGCCAAGGCACAGCGCGACGTGCCGGAGCTGCGGACGGACAACCTCAAGGCCGTGGCCGTGTACGGCGACGACCAGATGAACGACTCGCGGATGGCCCTGATGACCGTCCGTGCGGCGGTCGAGGCCGGCGCCACGGTCCTCAACCACGCCGAGGTCACCGGCCTGCGCTTCACCCAGGGCCGGGTCACCGGTGCGGAGCTCAAGGACCGGACGGAGGGCCGGGAATTCGGCGTCAACGCCCGCCTGGTGCTCAACGCCACCGGCCCATGGGTGGACCACCTGCGCAAGATGGAGGACTCGAACGCGGCCCCTTCCATCCGGCTGTCGAAGGGTGCGCACCTGGTCCTCAAGCGGACCGCGCCCTGGAAGGCGGCGCTGGCCACCCCGATCGACAAGTACCGCATCACCTTCGCCCTCCCCTGGGAGGACATGCTGCTGCTGGGCACCACGGACGAGGAGTTCGAGGGCGACCCGGCGGATGTCGCGGTCACCGAGAAGGACACCGCCCAGATCCTCGACGAGGCCGCCTTCTCCGTCCGCGACCAGCAGCTGTCGCGTGACCTGATCACGTACTCCTTCGCGGGCCTGCGGGTGCTGCCCGGCGGCCCCGGCAACACCTCCAAGGCCAAGCGCGAGACGGTCGTCACCGAGGGCAGCGGCGGCATGCTGTCGGTGGCCGGCGGCAAGTGGACGACCTTCCGGCACATCGGCCGTACGGTCATGAACAAGCTCGCCGCGCTGCCCGGCCACCCGCTGGCCGAGGACATGGAGCCGATCGCGCATCTGCCGAAGAAGCTCCCGCTGCCCGGCATCGCCAACCCGAACGCGGTCGCGCACCGGCTGCTCGTCGACGGCGGCACGCCCGGTCCGCGGATGGCCCCGGAGACCGCGCGGCACCTCGCCACCCACTACGGCTCGCTGTCCTTCGACATCGCCCGGCTGGCGAACGACAACCCGGCGCTGGCCGAGCGCATCCACCCGGATGCGCCGGAGATCTGGGCACAGGTCGCCTACGCCCGTGACAACGAGTGGGCCGAGACGGTCGACGATGTGCTGCGTCGCCGCACCACGTTGATGATCCGTGGCCTGGACACGGAGGACGTGCGGACCAAGGTCAAGGACATGCTGGCCGGCTGACGGCGGCGGACGGCCGCCGCGGACGGCGGCCGAGGGAGCTGACGGCACCTCACGGTGACGTGCAGTGCATGACGATGGGGCGGTCCACGGGGCCGCCCCATCGCCGGACCCGGGTGCGGGGCCCGGGGGGGGCGGCGGGCCGGGTCGACGAGATAACCGCGTACGGGAGCGGATCGGGACGGCGAGCCGGGTCATAATGAGCTCAGACATCGGATGTCTGTGAGATATCCGGGTGGCAGTATCCGGGTGGGTCCGAGCGGGGAGGTCGGCATGGCGGTCACCGACGAGGCCATCGAGAAGATCAAGGGAATGATCGTCTCCGGCGCGCTGCGGCCGGGCGACCGGCTGCCGAAGGAGAGCGAGCTGGCGTCGGAGCTGGGCCTGTCCCGCAACTCACTGCGCGAGGCGGTGCGCGCGCTCTCCCTCATCCGCATCCTGGACGTGCGCCAGGGTGACGGCACCTACGTCACCAGTCTCGATCCGCAACTCCTGCTGGAGGCCATGAGCTTCGTGGTGGACTTCCACCGCGATGACACCGTGCTGGAGTTCCTTGCCGTCCGCCGGATCCTGGAGCCGGCCGCCACGGCGATGGCGGCCGGCCGGATCGGCCTGGAGGAACTGGACGTCCTGGAGCTCCAGTTGAACGCGCTGGGGCCGAGCCCCTCGGTCGAGGATCTGGTCGCCTGCGATCTGGAGTTCCACCGCGGGATCGTCGCGGCGTCCGGCAACTCCGTACTCTGCTCGCTGCTGGACGGGCTGTCCGGGCCGACCACCCGGGCCAGGATCTGGCGGGGGCTGACGCAGAAGGACGCGGTGACCCGCACTCTCACCGAGCACCGCGCGATCCTCGGCGCGCTGCGCGACCGGGACGCGGAGGCGGCGCGGGCCTGGGCGACGGTGCATATCGCCAGCGTGGAGCAGTGGTTGCGCGCATCGCTGTGAGGCCCGCCGTCGCCCGCCGCGCTCCCGGTCAGGCCGCGAAGCCGCCGTCCACCGCGATCGAGGCGCCCGTGATGTACCGTCCGCCCTCGCCCGCCAGATGCGCCACGGTCGCCGCGACATCGGCGGCCCGGCCGTACGTCCCCAGGGCGGTGAGCCCGGCCTGCATCGCTGCGCTCTCGCCGTCGGCCGGGTTCATATCGGTGTCGATGGGGCCCGGGGTGATGAGGTTGGCGGTGATGCCGCGCGGTCCCAGTTCCTTGGCCAGGGTCCGGGTCAGGCCGCTGAGGGCGGCCTTGCTGGTGGCGTAGAGGGTGCCGCCGGGGAAGGCGACCCGCTCGGCCATGCAGCTGCCGATCGAGATGATCCGGCCGCCCTCGGCCAGATGCGCGGACGCGGCCTGCGCCGCCAGGAACGGGGCCCGGACGTTGGTCCGCAGCACCCGGTCGACATCGTCGAGGGAGATCCCCTCGAAGGGGCCGAGCACGCCGGTGCCCGCGTTGTTCACCAGGATGTCCAGCCGCCCGAACCGTTCGACGGTGCCGGCGACGGAGGCCCACACGGCCTCCGCGTCACCGCTGTCGGCCCGCACCGCCCAGGCCTGCCCGCCGGCCCGCTCGATCTCCTTGACGACCTGGTCAGCTTTGTCCTGTCGGCTCAGATAGGTCAGCGCCACCGCCGCACCGTCGGCGGCCAGCCGCAGCGCCGTCGCCTCGCCGATGCCCCGGCTGCCGCCGGTCACCAGGGCCACCTTGCCGGTGAGCGGCCGGGTGCCGTTCGCCGCCGTCGTCGCCGTCATCACGGTCTCCGTCATGTCATCACTTTCGCGTCGAGTCGTCCGTAGCCGTATGCAGACGTACGCAGCCCTGCCCAGACGCAGGCGGTCATACGCAGACGGACGGATCCGGCCGAATTACGTACGGGATACACCGCTTTGCCGGTGTATCTCCGCGGTACGACTCGATCCTCCGGTGTGGCGGGTTCCGGAGCTGGCGGAATCCGGACGCCGCATCGGACGCCACCTCAGCGGCCCGGAGACCCCTGCGTCGACGACGTCCCGACGCCGTACACCCGCCCGGCCGTTCCCCCGAAGACGTCCGATCGTTCCGCCGCCCCAAGGTGTCCGGTGGCCGACTCCGCGAGTGCCACGATGTCCTCGTAGCCGGCGGCCAGTGTGCACACCGGCCAGTCGGAGCCGAACATCACCCGGCCGGGGCCGAAGGCCTCCAGGACGTGCCGGGCGTAGGGCAGGATCTGCTGCGGCCGCCAGGCGTCCCAGTCGGCCTCGGTGACCAGCCCGGACAGCTTGCAGCTGACGTTCGGCAGCCCGGCGAGGGCGCTGAGGGCGTCCGCCCAGGGCTGCCAGTCCCCCGTCGCGACCGCCGGTTTCGCGGCGTGGTCCAGCACGAAGTCCAGCTGCGGCACAGCGCGTACAGCGGCGTGTGCGGCGGGCAGTTCGCGCGGGGTGACCAGCAGGTCGTAGGCCAGGCCGGAGTCGGCCAGGATGCCCAGCCCCCGGAGCACGTCCGGGCGGATGAGCCAGTCGGGGTCCGGTTCGTCCTGCACCTGGTGCCGGATGCCGACCAGTCCGGCGGGCAGCGACGCGAGGACCTCGGCGAGCGCCGGGTCGAGGAGGTCGGCCCAGCCGACGACACCGGCGACCGGCCCCTCCCCCGCCACGAGGGTCAGCAGCTCGGCGGTCTCCTCGTACGAGGACGACGACTGGACGACGAGCGTGCGGTCGACGCCGTGCTCGGTCAGATGCGGGGCGAGGTCGGTCAGCGCATAGCTGCGGCGGATCGGGTCGGCCCACGGCCCGTCCATCCACGGCTGCTCGCGCCGGCTCAGGTCCCATAGATGGTGATGGGCGTCGATACGCATCAGGGGCGCGCTCCGGGGTCGGGCTCAGTCGTGCAGGGGCAGCGGCAGATCGGGGTCGAGCAGGCCGCGGGCGACGAGCGTATGCCACAGCCCGTCCGGGATGTGACGGGTGAACAGCGCGGCGTTCTCGGCCATCTCCTCGGGGGTGGCGGCGCCGACCACGGCGGAGGCGACGGCGCGGTGCCCGAAGGGGAAGCGGAGCGCGGCGGCCTTGAGGGGGACGTCGAACTCCGCACAGACGGCGGCAAGTTGACGCGCCCGGTCGACGAGGGCGGCGGGCGCGGGTGCGTAGTTGTAGGGCGCGCCGGGTGACGGGTCGGCCAGCAGACCGGAGTTGTAGACGCCGCCGACGACCACGGAGGTGCCGCGGCGCGCGCACTCCGGCAGCAGATCGTCGAAGGCGGTGCGCTCCAGCAGGGTCCAGCGGCCGGCGCAGAGCACCACGTCCACGTCCAGGTCGGCGACCAGGCGGGCCAGCAGGTCGCTGTGGTTCATGCCGAAGCCGATGGCGCGCACCAGGTGCTGGGCGCGCAGCTCGGCGAGGGCCGGGAAGCCGGTCTCGTACACCTCGCGCAACTGGTCCTCGACGTCGTGGAGGTAGACGATGTCGACGGCGTCCACACCGAGCCGCTCCAGGGACGCGTCCAGCGTGGCGCGGATACCGTCGCGGGAGAGGTCCCGTACCCGGGCGCGGGCGGGGGTGTCCACGAAGCCCTCGCCGGCCGCCCGCTCCCCCGGCGCGAGCGGCCGCAGCCGGCGGCCGACCTTGGTGGAGAGGGTGTAGCCGGCCCGGTCGCGGCCGCGCAGCGCCCGGCCGAGGCGTTCCTCGGACAGGCCCACGCCGTAGTGCGGGGCGGTGTCGAAGTAGCCGGCGCCGGTGGCGAGGGCGGTGTGGACGACGCGTTGCGCCTGCTCCTCGGGGACGGCGCGGTAGAGGTTGCCGAGCGGTGCGCAGCCCAGGCCCAGGGGCGGGACGGTGACACCGGTCCGTCCCAGCTCCCTCGGCCCGTGCGGGGGAAGGTGCACGGCGGCCTCAGTCCTGCTTCTCGCCGCTGGTGAAGCGGGAGATGACCAGCGCGATGATGATGATCATGCCGTTGAGGAACTGGGTCCACAGCGGTGGCACGCCGCCCAGGGTCATCACGTTGATGACCAGCTGGAGCGTGAGGACGCCGGTGAGCGCGCCGAAGAGGGTGCCCCGGCCGCCCTTGAGGCTAATGCCGCCGATCACCGCGGCGGCGAAGACCTGGAAGATCCAGCCGTTGCCCTGGCTCGCGGAGACCGCGCCGTAGTGGCCGGTGTAGAGGATCCCCGCGAAAGCTGCCAGCAGTCCACCGACGGCCAGCACAATCCAGGTGATGCGGTCCACCCGTACGCCGGCCGCGCGGGCCGCCTCCGGGTTGCCGCCGATGGCGTACAGCGCCCGCCCGTGCCGGAGGTAGCCGAGGGCCGCGCCGCCGAGCGCGAACAGGGCGAGGCAGATCCAGACCGCGGCCGGGATGCCCAGCCAGTCGGCCTTGCCCAGGTAGGCGAAGGACTCCGGGACATTGCCGATGGACTGGCCCTCGGAGATGCCCACTTGCAGTCCGCGGAGCATGGTGAGCATGCCGAGGGTGGCGATGAAGCCGTTGACCCGCAGGGTGAGGATGAGGAAGCCGTTGGCGGCGCCGATCGCCGCGCCCACGGCCAGGCAGAGCGGGATCGCCGTCCAGGCGGGGAAGAGTTCCAGCCCGGCGAAGCGGGCGCCGTGTGCGGGCATCACCAGCCACAGGGCGACCACCGGGGCCAGGCCGATGGTGGACTCCAGCGACAGGTCCATCCGCCCGCTGATGAGGATGAGCGCCTCGCCGAGCACCAGCAGGCCCAGCTCCGTGGACTGCTGGATGACGCCGACGAGGTTGTCCTGGGTGAGGAAGGCGGGCGACACGATGAAGCCGATGACGCCCAGCACGAAGATCACCGGCACCAGGGAGAAGTCCCGCCAGCGGGCCGGATCGATCCGGGGCCGACGCGGCGGGCCGTCCACCGCGTCGGTGGCCGGCGGCGAAACGGTCTCGGTCATGGCGCGGTCCCTTCCGTTCCTTGCGTGTTCCGGGTGTCGGGTGCGGTGTCCCGGCGGATGCCGGGCGGGGCGTCCTCGCCGGCGGCGGCTGCCATGCCCTCCATCGCGGCGACCAGTTCGTGGTCGCGCCAGCCGGCCGCGAATTCGGCGGTCACCCGGCCGTGGAAGACCGCCAGCACCCGGTCGCAGACCCGCAGATCGTCCAGCTCGTCGGAGACGATCAGCGCGCCGCTGCCGCCGTCAGCGACCTCCCGTACGACGCCCAGCAGCGCGTCCTTGGACTTGACGTCGACGCCGTTGGTGGGCCGGACGGCGACCAGCACGGCGGGCTCGCGGGCCAGCGCACGGGCGATCACGACCTTCTGCTGATTGCCGCCGGAGAGCCCGGACACCGGCTGGCCCGGCCCGGTGGTCCGGATGTCCAGTGCCTCGATCATCCGCCGGGCGAACGCGCGGGTCCGGGAGGGCAGTACGGTGCCCATCGGCCCGAGCTGGTCGGCGACGGTGAGAGTGGCGTTCTCGGCGACGCTGCGGCCCAGGATGAGCCCTTCGCGGTGCCGGTCCTCGGGGACGTAGCCGATGCCCGCGGCGAGGGCGTGCGGCACGCTGCCCGTACGGACCGGCCGCCCCCGTACCGTGATCCGGCCGCCGTCGGGGGCGCGCAGTCCCACCAGCGTCTCGCCGACCGCGGTGTTGCCGCTGGCCGTGGCGCCGGCGAGCCCCACCACCTCACCGGCCCGCACGGTCAGGTCGAGCGGTGCGAAGTGCCCGTCGGCGGACAGCCCTTGGGTGCGCAGCACCGGCTCCCCCGCCGTGCGCGCGCCCGTGCGCGGCTGCCGCGCGGGGCCCGCCTCCTCGCCCGTCATCGCCGCCACCAGCGCGTCCTTCGCCAGCCCCGGGACGGGTGCGGTCAGCACATGCCGGGCGTCACGGAAGACGGTGACGGTGTCGCACAGCTCGTGGACCTCCTGGAGGTGGTGCGAGATGAACAGGAAGGCCACGCCCTGGGCGCGCAGCTCACGCAGCTTGCCGAAGAGCCGGTCGATGCCGCCGGCGTCCAGCCGGGCGGTGGGCTCGTCCAGGATGATCAGCCGGGCGCCGAACGACAGCGCGCGGGCGATCTCCACGAACTGCCGCTGTTCGACGCCGAGTTCCCTGATCCGGGCGGCCGGGTCGACCTCGACGCCGTATCCGGCGAGCAGCTCGCGGGCCCGTTCGCGCAGCGCCCGCCAGCGGATGGTGTGCCCGCCCTGGAAGCGGCCCAGGTAGAGGTTCTCCGCGACGGTCAGCTCCGGCACGGTCATCGACTTCTGGTAGACGCAGGCGACCTTGCGCTGCCAGGCGGCGGTGTCGCCCCAGCCGGGCGCGGGCGCGCCGCCGAAGGTGACCCGGCCGGCGTCCGGGCGCTCCATACCGGTCAGCACGGACACCAGGGTGGACTTGCCGGCGCCGTTGCGGCCGACGAGGGCGTGCGCCTCCCCGGGCCGTACGGTCAGCCGGGCGCCGTCGAGAGCGACGGTGGGGCCGTAGCGCTTGACGATGCCCTCGGCGTGCACCGCCGCCGTGCGGTCGTCCGTGCCCACCGCTACTTCTTCTTCTCTAGCTGGTTGGCCCACAGTTTCTTGTCGTCGACGGTGTCCTTGGTGACCAGGGGCGCCGGCAGCTGGTCCTCCAGACCGTTCTTGATCTTCACGATGGTCGAGCCGTGGTCGGTGGGTCCGGGCGCGAACTTTTTCCCCTTCAGGCCGGCCTCGGCGTAGTACAGCGCGTACTTGGCGTAGAGGTCGGCGGGCTGGGAGAGAGTGGCGTCGATCCTCCCGGCGCGTATCGCGTCCAGTTCGTCCGGGATGCCGTCGTTGGAGATGATGGTGATGTGCCCGTCGGAGCCGGCCGGCCGCAGGAGCTTCTTCTGCTCCAGGAGGGCGAGCGTCGGCTGCAGGAAGGCGCCGCCGGCCTGCAGGTAGATGCCGTTGACGTCCGGGTGCTGGGCGAGCAGGCTCTGCAGCTTGCCGGAGGCGACCTCGCCCTTCCAGTCGGTGGCCAGCTCATGCACGGTGATCTTCGGGAACTTCTTCTTCATGCACGCCGCGAACGCCTCGGAGCGGTCCCGCCCGTTGATCGAGCTGAGGTCGCCCTGGAGTTCGGCGACCCGGCCCTTGCCGCCCAGTTTCCTGCCGAGGTAGTCGCAGGACTTCTCGCCGTAGGCACGGTTGTCGGCGCGTACGACCATGTAGACCTTGCCCTCGTCGGGGCGGGTGTCGACGCTCACCACCGGGATCTTCTTCTCCGCCAGGCGCTGCAGCTCGGAGGCGATGGCGCCGGTGTCCTGCGGGGCCATCACGATCGCCTTGGCGCCCTGGTCGGTCAGCGCCTGCACATTGGAGACGACCTTGCCGATGTCGTTCTGCGAGTTGGACAGCGGCAGCGCGGCCGGTCCGCCGTGGTCCAGGTCCTTTTCGAGGTATTGCTGGTAGGAGTTCCAGAAGTCGGTGTCCGTACGGGGCATATCGATGCCGATCTTGCCGCCCGCGGTGTCGCTGCCGCGGTTGCAGCCGGCGAGCGCGGCGGTGGCGAGCACCGCGGCACAGGCCGCCGCGCCGGTCGTACGCAGTCTCATGGGTGATCCCTCGGTGGTGGTGTGCGGCTGGGTGCGGGGCGCGGTACGGGCGGGGCGGGTCAGGTGGCGGGCCGCAGGCGCAGCCCCTGCATCCCCCCGTCCACGGCGAGCGCCGTCCCGGTGATGCCGGAGGCGGCCGGGGACGCCAGGGAGGCGATGGCGGCGGCCACCTCGTCGGCGGTGACCATCCGGCCCATCGGCTGGCGGGCGTTGAGGGCGGCGCGTTCGGCGGCCGGGTCGTCGGCCCCGTCCAGCAGCCGGCCGACCCACGGGGTGTCGGCGGTGCCCGGATTGACGCAGTTGACGCGGATGCCCTCACGGAGGTGATCGGCGGCCATCGCGAGGGTCAGCGAGAGGACCGCGCCCTTGCTGGCGCTGTAGAGCGCGCGCTGCGGCAGGCCGGCGGTGGCGGCGATGGAGCAGGTGTGGGTGATGGAGACCCGGCCCGGGGCGTCGGCAGCGGCGCGGCGCAGCGCCGGGAGCGCGGCGCGGGCGGTGCGCACCAGGCCCAGCACATTCACGTCCAGGACCCGGCCCCACTCCGCGTCGTCGTTGTCCTCGACCGTGCCGACGGCGCCGATGCCGGCGTTGCCGACGAGGGTGTGCAGGGCGCCGCCCAGCTCCGCCACCGCTTCGCCGACGGCGGCGTGCACCGCGGCGTCGGTGGTGACATCGGCCTTGACCGGGATCGTCCCCGGGGGCGCGCCGGAGGGGTCCCGGTCCAGTACGGCGACCTTGGCGCCGCGCGCCAGCAGCAGGGCGGCGGTGGCCGCCCCGATGCCGGAGCCGCCGCCGGTGACGAGCGCGGCCATCCCCTCGAAGTCGGCCGGCGGCCGGCCGTGGTGCGGTGCGGAACTCATGCGGAGACCTCCTGTTCGCCGGGCCGGCGGTGTGCGGGCCGACGGGCGCGCCACACCGGCCCGTCGGGGAAGCGGTGGGCGGCGATCGATGCGGGCTTCATCCGGGCCGAGAAGCCGGGCGCGGTCGGGGCGCGGTAGCGGCCGCGCTCGACGACGACGGGGTCGCTGAAGTGGTCGTGCAGATGGTCGACGTACTCGATCACCCGGTCCTCCCAAGTCCCGGACACCGCCACGTAGTCGAACATCGCCAGATGCTGCACCAGCTCGCACAGCCCGACCCCGCCCGCGTGCGGGCACACCGGGACGCCGTACTTCGCGGCCAGCAGGAGGATCGCGAGGTTCTCGTTGACCCCGGCCACCCGCGCGGCGTCGATCTGGACGAAGTCCACGGCGCCGGCCTGCAGCAGCTGTTTGAAGACCACCCGGTTGGCGACATGCTCGCCGGTGGCAACCTTCACGGGCTGGCCGGAGCGCACCGCGGCATGCCCCAGGACGTCGTCCGGGCTGGTCGGTTCCTCGATCCAGTGGGGGGTGTACGGCGCGAGCGCGGTCATCCAGCGGACCGCCTCGGCCACGTCCCAGCGCTGGTTGGCGTCGACGGCGATCCGTACGCCGGGGCCGACCGCGTCCCTCGCCAGCCGCATCCGCCGCTTGTCGTCGTCGAGGTCGGCCCCCACCTTCAGCTTGATCTGGCCGAATCCGTCGGCCACCGCTTCCCTCGCCAGCCGCACCAGCTTGCTGTCGTCGTAGCCGAGCCAGCCGGGCGAGGTGGTGTACGCGGGGTAGCCCTCGGCCTTGAGGCGGGCGGCGCGCTCGGCCCGGCCGGGCGCCGCGGCACGCAGGATCGCCAGCGCCTCGTCCGGCGTCAGGGCGTCGGTCAGATAGCGGAAGTCGACGAGGGAGACCAGTTCCTCGGGCGTCAGCGCGGCGAGGAACTCCCACACCGGCAGGCCGGCCCGGGCGGCGGCCAGGTCCCAGGCGGCGTTGACCACGGCGCCGGCCGCCATCTGCATCACGCCTTTTTCGGGGCCGAGCCAGCGCAGCTGGGAGTCGTGGGTGAGGTCGTGGTGCACTGCGGCGAGGTCGGCGGCGGTGGCGGGCGCGGGGCGGCCGACGACGTACGGAGCGAGGGACCGGATCGCGGCGGCCATGACATCGTTGCCGCGCCCTATCGTGAAGCAGAGGCCGTGACCGCGCGGTCCGCCGTCGGTGTGCAGCACGACATAGGCGGCGGAGTAGTCGGGGTCCGGGTTCATGGCGTCCGAGCCGTCGAGCTGCTCCGAGGTGGGGAAGCGGACGTCGTGGACCTCGAGCTCGGTGACGGTGTCGGCCGCGGCCATGGGCATGCCCCCTGAGATGTTGCGGAAGAACATCGGACCTTTCCCGGTCATCCGATGTATAGACCCGCGCGTCAGGCAGCGTCCAGACCCTGTACGGAAGTTGACCGAACAGCGCTCGATACAGATCGGATGAATCGAGACCCCTTCGTGCAAAGGGGCTGCGGACCGGCACCTCGGACGCCGTAGTCTTGGGAACGCACGCAATGGAACTGCTGCCGGCGACCGCCCCAGGCGGCCGGACCGGTCGGAAGGAGGCGCTGGGTGATCGAGCTCGAGGGGGTGCCCGAGCTGATCGACCCGGTCATGGTGGCCGCGTTCGAAGGCTGGAACGACGCCGGCGACGCCGCCTCCGCCGCGGTCGCACATCTGGACCGGGAATGGAAGGGCGAGGTCTTCGCCGCGCTGGACGCGGAGGACTACTACGACTTCCAGGTGAACCGTCCCACCGTCTTCCTGGACGGCGGCGTACGCAAGATCACCTGGCCGACGACCCGGCTCTCCGTGGTCCGCGTCGGCGATACGAACGGCAAGGGACGGACCCGCGATCTCGTCCTGGTCCGCGGTATCGAGCCCAGCATGCGCTGGCGCTCGTTCTGCAACGAAATCCTCGGCTTCGCCCATGAGTTGGGCGTGGAGATGCTGGTGGTGCTGGGCTCGCTGCTCGGCGACACCCCGCACACCCGCCCGGTGCCGGTCAGCGGGGTCACCTCCGACGCGGATCTCGCCGGCCGGCTCGATCTGGAGGAATCGCGCTACGAAGGCCCGACGGGCATCGTCGGCATCCTCCAGGAAGCCTGCACCCACGCGGGTGTCCCCGCGGTGAGCCTGTGGGCGGCGGTTCCGCACTATGTCTCTCAGCCGCCCAACCCGAAGGCCAGCCTCGCGCTGCTCAACCGCCTGGAGGACCTCCTCGACGTCCGTATCCCGCTCGGTGAGCTGAGCGAGGACGCCCGCGCCTGGCAGCTGGGCGTGGACCAGCTGGCGGCGGAGGACAGCGAGGTCGCCGAGTACGTCCAGTCGCTGGAGGAAGCGCGGGACACCGCGGACCTGCCGGAGGCGTCCGGCGAGGCCATCGCCCGCGAGTTCGAGCGCTATCTGCGTCGCCGTGACCCGCAGTCCGGCCCCGGCGTGGCGACCGAGGGCGGGCTCACCGACGGCCGCGACAGCTCCTACCTCCGCGACACCACCAGCGGCCGCACCCGCCCGCCCCGCCCGGTGTCCAAGGAGCCGCGGGAGCCCAAGCCCGGCGACGACACGGGAACGGGGCCGAAGGACGCGGGCAAGGGCAAGGGCTCCGCGGACACTCCCGATCCGCCGGGAGGCGCGGACTCCGACTCCCCGCAGCCGGAGGACGGCCCGGAGGACGCCGGAAACTGAGCGCGAAGACCGCGCCGCAGCACGCCAGGGGCGCCGGACCGGCCGTCGAGCCGGTCCGGCGCCCGTGCGTTGCTCCCGCCGGGGCGGGGCCGCGTTCACCCCGAGCAGTGGAAGCGTGCCCCCGCCCAGTCGCCGTGATCGCCGGACTTCTTGCCGTCCGTATCGGTCACCTTGAGGCGTACGTGCCGGGCGCCGCCGAGCGGTACGTCCACCGCCACCGGCGCCGACTTTCCGGTCAGTTTCGGTGAGGTCCACAGCACCTTGCCGTCCGCCTCCACGGAGAAGGCGACCTCCCCGTAGTCGGCGATCTCGTCGTCGATCCCGGCGTCCGCCGTGAAGGACGTACAGCGCCCGCCGGCGAAGAACTCCAGGTCCGAGTCGGCGTGCGTCCCGATGCCCTTGTCGTAGGTCTTCCCGGCGAGGGCGAGCGGACGGCCGTCCGCCGCCCCCGATTCGCCGTTGCTGCGGTCCCGTTCGGCCGGCCCGTAGCCATTGGCCGCGCTCAGCCACTCCAGATCGCTCGCCCAGGTGTCCCCGGCGGGCGCCGGGGGTACGGCCCGTACCTCGAAGCGGTGCACCGCCGTCCGCGGCACCCCGGCCGAGCGGTAGCGGACGGTCGCGGTGACCGTGACCGGGTCCGCGCTCCGGGCGTCCTTGGGCGCGGTGAGCGTCAGCGCCTCGCGCCGGGTGGTTCCGGCCGCGATCCGCGCATGGCGCACCGGCGCCGAGACGGCCCAGCCCTTGGGCGCGGACAGCGACACCGACACGTCATGTGCGGTACGGGTGCCCGCGGTGACGGCCGTCCGTACGGTCGTCGGCGCGCCCTTGGTCACCTCCTGTCCGCCCGGTGTGGTCACCGCGGCCGCCGCGCCCGGGGTCCTGCCGCCGACCGCGCTCGCGCCCCTCAGCAGCAGGGTGAAGGCCCGGTCGGTGGGGCGGGAGGCGGTCTTGATCCGGACGACACCCGCGCGGTCGGCGGGGTCGTGGAACCAGCCCTCGTCCGCCGCCTCGAACGCGCCCGCCGACGGCAGCCGCTTCAGCGGCCGGCCGGCCAGTGTGACGCCGCGCGGGGCGTCCCCGGTGTGCACGGTGAAGCGGTACGGCCGGGCCGTCTGCTTGCCCCGGAACGAGCCCCGGGAGGCGCCGACGTCGATCCGTACGTCGCCGCCACCGGAGCGCGGCGCCGCCACCCGCACCCGCTGGGTGGCGCTGCTGCCGTCCCGGTGCGCACGGGTCACCCCGTCGTCCTCGTAGAGGGTGAACGAGGAGCGGCCCTGCGGATAGATGTCCCAGGCGAGCGGCGAGTGTGCCGTCCGGTCCTGGTACGACCTGATGCCCGGCCACATGGGAACGGCGGCACCGGCCTTGACGAAGAGCGGAAGGGTGTCCAGCGGGGCGCTGTAGCCGTTGACCGTCGTCGGGCCCTGGTAGGTGCGCCCGGACCAGTAGTCGACCCAGGTGCCCTTGGGCAGGTAGATGCCGTCGCGGGTGTCACTGTCCCGGTAGACGGGCGCGACGAGGAAGTCCTGGCCGGTCAGGAACTCGTACTTGGCGGCGTCGGTGCCGGCCTTCGGGTCGTCGGGGTATTCGAGCGACAGCGGGCGCACCGGGCCGACGCCGGTCCGGGTCGCCTGCGCCGCGTAGGAGTACATGTACGGCAGCAGCGACTCCTTGAGCTTCAGATACTTCCGGCTGATGGAGGTGTAGGGCTCACCGCGGCGGTAGGGCTGCTTGTCGCTGTCGGCCCAGCCGTCCATCGTCATCATCGCCGGGAGAAAGGACTTCCACTCCAGGTCGCGGACGTAGGTCTTGGGGCTGCCGCCGAAGATGCCGTCCACATCGCCGGTCGTGTAGGCGAGTCCGGACAGCGTCGCGCCCGCGTAGGTCGGTATCTGCCAGCGGATGTAGTCCCAGGTGCCGCTCTGGTCACCGGACCACTGGACGCCGCAGCGCTGCGCCCCCGACCAGCTCTCCGGGGCCCAGGTGAAGCCCCGGGCGTCGCTGTTGTCCTCGATGCCCCGGTAGGCGTCCTTGCAGCCGTCCAGCGCGAATTTGTAGCCGTCGCCGACCCAGGCGACATCCAGTTTGGCGATCCGCTGGCCCGCCTTGACCTGGTCGGCGAGCTTGCCGATGCCGTCCTCGGTCCACAGTCCGAGCTTCATCTTCCGCTCGCCCAGGCCCTTCGAGGTCTCGGCGAGGTTTTCGTAGCCGCATCCGTAGCCGTCGTTGACCAGCATCCAGCCGTTGGGCAGGTCGTGCTCGGCGTAGCCGTCGGCGACCTTCAAGGCGTCCAGGGTGTGCCGCTCTCCGCGGTTCGCGTTGTGCAGGTAGCAGTCCGAATCGCCGATCTCCAGGCCGTACAGCGGCGGCAGGAAGGGCTTTCCGGTCAGCGAGGTGTACTGGCCGATGACGTCCTTGGCGCTCGGCCCGGCGAAGTAGTAGGCGTCGAACCGCCGTTCCTTCGCACGCGTCGTCACCGGCTCGTCGAAGGCGTAGGTGTTGGGCGCATACGTGTTGCGGAAGACGCCGTACCCCGCGGAGGAAAGGTAGAACGGGACGGAGTTGGGGTGTCCGCCGTCGTCCCAGTGATAGTCGACGCCGACCTCGACGGTGTGCCCGCGGTGGGAGGTGTTGCCGCGCCCGTTCTGCATGCCGGCGCCGTAGAACTGCTCGTCGGCGCCGCGCGCCAGGGTCTGGGTGGTGGTCTTGTCGTCCCAGCTCAGCCCCTTCGCCTCGGACCACACCAACGAGCCGTCGGCCCGCCGCAGTTCGAACCGCAGCGGCGCCTTGAAGGCCTTCAGGGTGACCTGCGAGGTGCTGAGTTCGTAGGCGTCGCCGGCGTCCCGCCAGTGGGTGGCGGGCGGCGCGCCCTGGGGCAGCACGATGTCCTTGCCGGTGGGGTCGGAGAAGGCGCCGTCCGGGGCGAGTTCGACGCGGAAGGTACGGTCCGTCACGAAGCTCACCCGCGCCTCGGCCCGGCCGGCGTGCAGGTGGTAGACGGGCCCGTCCGCCGCGAAGCCGGTGATGTCGCCGACGGTCTGTGCGGGTGCGGGGCCGTCGGCCCGTACGCTGCCCACCGGTCCAGCGACGGCCGCCGCGAGACCGAGCAGCGCGGCAATGACCGCCGCCCGCAGTCCTGTTGGTTTCCTCATGCCCGCAGCTCTAGTCCGCTGCCGTGGCGCGCCACCATGGACTCTCGGTCCGGGTTGCTGGATTTCCGCACACCGGCCGGCCGTCGCGTCGCGGCGAGCGGCAAAAGGAGGGGCGCCTCCGCCGGTCGGCGGAAGCGCCCCTGAGGACGGGTGCGGCGGTGCTTACAGAGCTACGCCGAGCAGGGCGTCGACCGCGCGGGAGACGAGGCCGGGAGTGCCCTCGTCGGTGCCGCCGGCGGACTCCTGCGCCGCGGCCCAGCGGTCCACGGCCGCGAGGGCGGCCGGGGAGTCCAGGTCGTCGGCCAGTGCCGTACGGATCTCCTCCAGGAGCGCGTCGGCGGGCGGGCCGTCGGGACGGGAGACCGCGGCTCGCCAGCGCGCCAGCCGCTCCACGGCCTCCTCCAGCACCGCGTCGGTCCACTCCCAGTCGGCCCGGTAGTGGTGCGCGAGCAGCGCCAGACGGATCGCGGCCGGGTCGGTGCCCTCGCGCCGCACCGTGGAGACGAAGACGAGGTTGCCCTTGGACTTGGACATCTTCTGGCCGTTCAGGGCCACCATCCCGGCGTGCACATACGCCTTGGCGAACGGGTACTCGCCGGTGAGCGCCTGGGCGTGCGAGGCGCCCATCTCGTGGTGCGGGAAGGCGAGGTCGGAGCCGCCGCCCTGGACGTCGAAGCCCATACCGAGGTGGTCCAGGGCGATGGCGACACACTCGATGTGCCAGCCGGGCCGGCCGCGGCCCAGCGAGCCGCCGTCCCAGCTCGGCTCGCCGTCACGGGCGGCCATCCACAGCATCGGGTCGAGCGGGTTCTTCTTGCCTTCGCGCTCCGGGTCGCCGCCGCGCTCGGCGGACAGCAGCCGCATCGCCTCGGCGTCCAGGCCGGAGACCTCGCCGAAGTGCGGGTCGGACTCGACGGAGAAGTAGGTGTCACCGTCCAGCTCGTAGGCGGCGCCGGCGTCGCGCAGCCGCTCCACCAGCGGGACGATGCCGGGTATCGCTTCGACGGCGCCTATGTACTGGCGGGGCGGCAGCATCCGCAGGGCCGTCATGTCCTCGCGGAAGAGGGCGGTCTCACGCTCGGCGAGCGCCGTCCAGTCGTCGCCGGTGGCCACGGCCCGCTCCAGCAGCGGATCGTCGACATCGGTGACGTTCTGCACGTAGTGAACCTGGCGCTTCGTGTCGAGCCACACGCGTTGAACCAGGTCGAACGCGTTGTAGGTCGCCGCGTGCCCCATGTGGGTGGCGTCGTACGGCGTGATGCCGCAGACATAGATACGGGCGACGGGACCGGGGTCGAGGGTTACCCGTCCGCCGGTCGCGGTGTCGTGGATCCTCAGGTCGCGGCCCTGGCCAGGCAGGGCGGGGACCTCAGAAGCGGGCCATGCATGCATGCCCTGAGCCTAACCGGACGCATGTTCCGCATACGAACCGGACCGGAGGTCTGGCCGGAAAGGCGGTCTTGCGTTCGGCGGCCCACCATGCAAGGCAGATCCGGCGATCGACACCGTGGCTGTGGCGGATGTCAGACCGGCGGCCAAGGGATGGCGGGCCATTCGCCGCTCGGCTCCGGGTGCCGGCCGCTGCGCAGCAGCCCGGCCACCCGCGCCCGCAGCGCCTCGATCTCGTCATCCGTGATCAGTTCGGCCAGTCGGGCGGCGAGCGGCCCGGCACCCTCCAGCGCCTGCCGGAGGCCCCGCAGCACCTCCAGCGCCTCGTCGGTCAGCGGCTCCCCCGCCCACCCCCACAGCAGCGTGCGCAGCTTGTCCTCGGCGTTGAACGTCACGCCGTGGTCGATGGCGTAGAACTCTCCGTCGGGGCCGGGCAGCAGATGGCCGCCCTTGCGGTCACCGTTGTTGATCACGGCGTCGAGCAGCGCGAGCCGTCGCAGCCGCGGATGGTCGGCGTGCACCAGCAGCGCGGTGCGGCCCTCGCCGATCTGCGCGAAGCCGACCGCCTTCCAGCCGGGCCCCGGCTCCTCGTCCTCCACCAGCGCCAGCAGTTCGGGGACCTCGTCGCTGTGCTCCGGCGGCTCGATCCACTCCTGGACCATGCCGGTGCCATACGGGCCGTCGCGCAGCACCGTCGGGGGGATCAGGTCCCAGCCGCAGGCGCGGGAGATCTCGTACGCGGCGACCTCGCGCTGGGCGAGCGTGCCGTCGGGGAAGTCCCACAGCGGGCGCTCGCCGGCGACCGGCTTGTAGACACAGGCGGCGGTGCGGCCGTCCTGCGCGACCGTGCAGTAGAGCACGGCGTTGGACGCCTCCTGGATGCGGCCGCGTACGGTCAGCTCACCGTCGGTGAGAAGGGCGTCCGGCAGCCCCCCGGAGGGCTCCGGCGCGGCCGGCGGCGGGTCCTGCGGTTCGACGGGACCGGGCAGCGGCGCGGTCTGCTCGGCTGCGGGCTCCATGGCGCTCAGACGTCCCGTCGGTATCCGTTCTGGCGCGGGCATACGTGTCCCTCCGGGTCGAGCGGCAGGCTGCACAGCGGGCACGGCGGGCGGCCGGCGTTGACCACTTCGAGCGCCCGCTTGGCGAACGCCCTGGCCATGGTTCCGGTGAGGCGCACCCGGAGCATCGGCGGGCCGTTCTCGTCGTCCTGGAGCAGCCGCTCCTCGGCGTCGGCGAGGTCCTCGTCACTGTCCGCGTCCAGCTCGACCAGGGCCTGTGCCTCGACGATCATCCGCTCGTCCTCGCCGTCCCAGGCGAGCGCCATCGTGCCGACCCGGAACTCTTCCTCGACGGGCGATTCCAGCGGGGCGGCGTCGGACAGCTCGGTGGGCGAGACGGCGGGCACCGGGGCGTTGCCGCCGCTGCGCCGCACGACCTCGTCCAGCAACTCGTCGATCCGCTCGGCGAGGGCCGCGACCTGGGTCTTCTCCAGGGCGACGCTGGTGGTGCGACCGGAGGCGGTGGCCTGGAGGTAGAAGCTACGGCGGCCAGGCAGCCCGACCGTACCGGCCACGAAGCGGTCCGGCGCGTCGTAGAAGAACACCTGACGGGACAACGTCCTGCTCCGATTGCTCGACTGCGGGGTCAATGCGGTCGCTGCACGTCCTGCGGTCACTGCGCGGATCGCAGGTGCGTGGCGGGCAGCGCCGTCGCACCACCCTACTGCGCCGACTGATCACGCTGCTCCCGCACCACCGCCGACGGCCGCGTCCCGGTCGGCCGCCGCGCCGCCGCCGTCCTCCCGGGGCGCGAGCGATCCGAAGTCACCGGTGTCCCCGAGCCGTACGAGGTAGGGACGCAGCCGGGTGTAGCGGATCGCGGTGACCGAACAGGGCTCGACGGAGATCCGCTGGAAGAGGTCGAGGTGCATGCCCAGTGCGTCGGCGACCAGGGCTTTGATGATGTCGCCGTGCGAGCACATGGCGTAGGTCGCCTCGGGGCCGTGCGCCTCCTCGATGCGGGCGTTCCAGTCGCGTACCGCGTCCACCGCCCGGGCCTGCATCGCGCGCATCGACTCACCGCCGGGGAAGGCGGCCGCCGACGGGTGCTGCTGGACGACCTCCATCAGCGGCTCGTCGCTCAGTTCGGCGAGTTTGCGGCCCGACCACTCGCCGTAGTCGCATTCGCTGATCCGGTCCTCGATGTGCAGCGTGAGCCACGGCCGGGCGTCCAGCAGCGGCTGCAGGGTCTCCCGGCAGCGCTGCAGCGGGCTGGAGACGACGGCGGTCAGCGGCACCTGGGACAGCCGTGCGGGCAGCGCGGCGGACTGGGCACCGCCGCGCTCGTCGAGGGCGACTCCGGGCGCCCGCCCGGCGAGCACTCCGGCGGTGTTGGCGGTGGAGCGGCCGTGCCGCACCAGGATCAGCGTGGGCATGAGCGCCACCCTACGTTCCCGGTCCGCTTTCCTGGCAGGTCGTGGGGTGACGAGCGAGAATGCCAGGTGTGATCGTGGACTGCGCCATCTACCGGGACGGCCGCCGCACCGACTGTGCGACCGACTTCTCCCGTGCGCTGGAGGAGGCGCGGGCCAAGGGGGACGCCTTCCTGTGGCTGGGGATGTACGAGCCGACGGAGAAGGAGTTCGAGCGCGTCAGCAGCGAATTCGGGCTGCACCCGCTGGCCGTCGAGGACGCGCTCAAGGCGCATCAGCGGCCCAAGCTGGAGGTCTATGACGACTCGCTGTTCATGGTGCTGAAGCCGATCACCTACGACGACGAGGCCTCAACGGTGACCGCGTCTGAGGTGATGGTCTTCCTGGGCAACGCGTTCGTGGTCACCGTCCGGCACGGTGCGGCCAGCCCGCTGGCGGTGGTGCGCCGGCGGCTGGAGGAGCACCCGGAGATCCTGCGGCACGGCCCGGGGGCGGTGCTGTACGCGGTCTGTGACGCGGTGGTCGACCACTACATCGACGTGGCCGCCGAACTCCAGCTGGATCTGGAGGAGTTGGAGGCGGAGGTGTTCGCGCCGGTGCGCAGGGACACCAAGAACACCGCGGCCGAGATCTATGCGTTCAAGCGCGAGGTGCTGGAATTCCGGCGGTCGACCGGTCCCCTGGCCGGGCCGATGACGCTGCTGCAGAACCCCGGGGTGCCGTTCGTGCACGACCACGCCCGGCCCTTCTTCCGCGATGTCGACGACCACCTCACCCGCGCCAACGAGTCGGTGGAGAGTCTGGACCGGCTGCTCTCGGACATCCTCGCCGCCCATCTGGCGCAGATGGGCGTACGGCAGAACGACGACATGCGAAAGATCTCGGCCTGGGCGGCCCTGGCGGCCGTACCGACCCTGATCGCCGGCATCTACGGCATGAACTTCGAGCACATGCCGGAGCTGAAGTGGCCTCTGGGCTATCCGGCGGTCCTGCTGGTGATGGTCGTCATCGAGGTGTCGCTGTACCGGCTGTTCAAGCGCCGCGGCTGGCTGTGACCCGGCGGTCCCGGCGGCCGTACGCACCAAGGGCTCAGACGAACTCCGGCGCCGAGGTGGCCGGGCCGCCCAGCGCGTTCCGGCGCTCGGGCATCCGGAGGCTGACCATCCGCCGCCAGCCGCTCAGCCGCTCATAGCCGTACATCGCCCGGATCCCGGCGGTGAGCCCGCCGGATTTCGTCTTCGGCCACTTCAGGATGCGGCCCATGTGGTCCATCACGGCCAGGCTGACGTCCCGGTAGACGACGATCTCGGCATGGGCGCTGTCGTGCAGGATCCGCTGGATGGTCCGGCCGTGGCCGAGGCGGGCCAGCCGCAGCAGCTCCTCGTGGCAGTACGCCAGGTGATTGTCCTCGTCGTGGGAGATGATCCGGATCGCCTTGCCCACCTCGGGGTGGTCGCCGAAGTGCTTGTTGAGCATCACCATCTGGTCGGCGGCGCGCTGTTCGGTGACCCGGCTGTGGGCGAGGTAGGTGATGATGTCGAGCTCGGTGAGCGGCTGTTCGCGGCGCAGCTTGTCGTGCGCCAGGCCGATGCCCTGCCGCTCCAGCAGCGCGGTGTAGTCGGTCTCTTCGGGGACTTCGGCGGGTGTCAGGCCGCGCTTGCGCATCAGGGCGTGGAAGATCCGGCCGTGCTTGTCCTCGTCGGCGGCGTGCCGGGTGACCTTGGGCGCCAGCTCGCGCAGCGAGGCGGGCATGAGTGCGGCGATCCGGCCGTTCTCCCAGCCGCCCTGTGCCTCGCCGCTGGCCGCGATGGAGCAGAACAGGCGGTAGGAGTCGTCGTTGTCGACGATCTCCTCGAACAGGCTTCGAGCCGAGAACATCTGCGCCACCTCCGAACGGACACACCCGTAAAGGACAAGTCAAATGGGGTGTTCCGTGCGAGGCAACCGGAGCCTTCGGCCGTACGGCCGTCCGGGCGATGTCTGTCCTGGCGGCAGGCGTAACCCGGGCGCTCGCCGCCGCGTTGTGCTGCGTGACGGCCGTGGCGGGGAGGGTCCCCCGAGCCCCCACCACGGCCGCGGGCTCGGCCGGCCCGGCGCTGCGGGCGCCGGGCCGTGTGCGGGACTTCCCGACGGGCTCCGCCGCGAGCCGTCGCCTCCGCGAACTACGCCAGACCGGCCCGCTCCAGGGCCTCGGTGCCGGCCCGCAGCGACGCCAGGCGGTCCTCCAGAGTGAAGCCCGCCGGAGCCAGCGTCAGGGTGGTCACTCCGGCCGCCGCGTAGGCCTGCATCCGTTCGGCGATCCGCTCGACGGAACCGAGCAGCGTGGTCTGGTCGATCAGCCGCTCCGGGATCGCGGCGGCGGCACCGTCCTTGTCGCCGGACAGGTACTTGTCCTGGATCTCGGCGGCTTCCTTCTCGTAGCCCATCCTCTGGGCCAGCTGGTTGTAGAAGTTCTGCTTACGGCTGCCCATCCCGCCGACGTACAGGGCGGTGTACGGGCGGAACATGTCGGCCAACGCGCTGACGTCGCCGTCCGCGCCCAGGGCCAGCGGCAGCGTCGGACAGACGTCGAAGCCGTCCAGCGTCTTGCCCGCCTTCTCGCGCCCGGCCCGGATGTGCGAGATCGCGGTCTCCTCCAGGTGGTCGGCGGAGGGGAAGATCAGCAGTGCGCCGTCGGCGATCTCACCGGTCTGCTGCAGGTTCTTCGGGCCGATCGCGGCGATGTAGAGCGGGATGTGCTCGCGCTGCGGGTGGACGGTGAGCTTCAGCGGCTTGCCGGGGCCGTCGGGCAGCGGCAGCGTCCAGTGCTCGCCCTGGTAGGACAGCCGCTCGCGCGACATGGCCTTGCGGACGATGTCCACGTACTCGCGGGTGCGCGCCAGCGGCTTGTCGAACTTGACGCCGTACCAGCCCTCGGAGACCTGCGGCCCCGAGACGCCCAGACCCAGCCGGAAGCGGCCGCCGGAGAGCGAGTCCAGGGTCGCGGCCGTCATCGCCGTCATCGCCGGCGTACGCGCCGGGATCTGGAGGATCGCCGAGCCGATGTCGATGCGCTCGGTCTGGGCGGCGACCCAGGAGAGCACCGAGGGGGCGTCGGAGCCGTAGGCCTCGGCGGCCCAACAGACGGAGTAGCCCAGGCGGTCGGCCTCCTTTGCGACCGCGAGATTGTCGGAGTCCATCCCGGCGCCCCAGTAGCCGAGGTTGATGCCAAGCCTCATGCCGCTCCCCTTACCGATCAGTAACGTCGCTGTTCCGGGGACTGTAGCGCGCGCCCCCGCCGGCCGTCATCGGCGGGTTGTCCACAGGTCCCCTGTTCCCGGCTCCCGGCCAGTAATCTCAAGGCCCATGGAGCAAAGGCACCTCGGCCGTACGGGCCTTCGCGTGTCCCGTCTCGGGCTCGGCACCCTGAACTGGGCCCGCGACACGGACGAGCAGGAAGCCGCCGACCAGCTCAAGGCGTTCTGGGAGGCCGGCGGCACCCTCGTGGACACCGCCGACATCTACGCCGACGGCGGCGCCGAGTACCTCCTGGGCCGGCTGACGGAAGGGCTCGTTCCGCGCGAGGACCTGGTCATCGCGACCAAGGCCGGCAGCGTCCTGGAGGCGGACCGCCGCGTCGACGGCTCCCGGCGCCATCTCCTCGCCGCCCTGGACGCCTCCCTGGAGCGGCTGGACACCGACTACGTCGACCTGTGGCAGCTGCACGCCTTCGATCCGCACACGCCGCTGGAGGAGACCCTGCACGCCCTCGACATGGCCGTCACCAGCGGCCGGGCGCGCTATGTGGGGCTCTCGAACTTCTCCGGCTGGCAGCTCGCCAAGGCGGCCACCTGGCAGCTCGCGGCGCCCGGTGTGCGCAACCGGCTGGCGAGCACACAGATGGAGTACTCCCTGCTCCAGCGCGGCATCGAGCGGGAAGTGCTGCCCGCGGCCCTCGATCTCGGCATCGGCCTGCTGCCCTCGTCGCCGCTCGGGCGGGGCGTGCTGACCGGCAAGTACCGCCATGCGACCCCGGCCGACTCGCGTGGCGCCTCGGAGCATCTGGCGCCGTTCGTCGCGCCCTATCTCGACGAGACCGCGGGCCGGGTCGTCGAAGCGGTCAGCACCGCCGCCGACGGACTGGCCGTCACCCCGCTCCAGGTCGCGCTCTCCTGGGTACGCGACCGCCCCGGAGTGACCGCGCCGATCCTGGGCGCGCGCACGGAGCAGCAGCTCAGAGCCGCATTGTCAGTGGAGACCCTTAGTCTTCCTGACGAGATCCGCCGGGCGCTGGACGATGTTTCGGCTCCGGTGCACCACTACCCCGATCACGACTGGAGCACGCTGTGAGCACCGACCGCCTGGCCGGCGAAACCCCGCCCGAGCCGGAGGCCGCGCCCGGGACTGCGGATGCCCAGACACCCGATGACGCCGCGGCGCCGGACTCCTCGGCGCCGGGCGCGGACCCGGCGGCTCCGGAGGACTCCGCCGCACCGGGCGAGGACGCGTCGGGCGAGGACGCGTCGGGCGAGGACGCGTCGGAGAGCGGGCCGGCGCCCGCGGCACCCGGCGCCGAGGAACGGACTCCGGACTCCGGTGCGGGGCAGGACGCTCCCGTGTCCGCGTCGGCCAAGTCGACCGCGGACGCGCTGGCCGCGGCGGTACGGGCGGTGGAGAGCGGCGAGCGCTCGGCCGCTTCGTTCTTCAACGAAGCCCCCCGCCCCGCCAAGCCGGCCACGCCCGCCGCCCGGCCCGCCGAGGGCGCCCCGGACACCGGCAGTCGCGCCCCGCAGACCGGATCCCCCGGCCCCGCCCCGGAGTCCGCCCGTCCGCATACCGCACACGAGGCCGACGGCCCGGCCCGTCCGCCCGTCGCGGACGCCGGCACCACGAGCCCCGCCGACGCACCGGCTCCGGCCGGCCCGGCCCCCGCCCCCCGTCCCGCCGTGGCCACGGCCCCCGGGATCGAGGGCGTGCGGCAGGTCCTCGCGGCGGGCGGCGCCCCGGAGACGCTGGCGGAGCCGGCCACGGAGGTGCTCGGGGAACGGGCGGCCGAGGCGCTGAGCGAAGACCCCTGGCAGCTGCTGGGCGTGCCCGGAGTGCGCCCCGAGCAGGCCGACGGCTTTGCGCGGGCGCTGCTCGGCCCCGCCTGCGGGCCGGGCGACGAGCGGCGCGCACAGGCACTGGTCGGCTGGCTGCTGGAACAGGCCGCCGTCGCGGGGCACTCCGCCCTGGAGGCCGCCGCGCTGCGCGCCGCGCTCGCCCAGCGCTCGGTGCCCGACCCCGATGACGCCCTGCAGACCGCCATCGCGGACGGTGCCGTGCTGGTCTTCCAGGACGCGGTCGAGGAACCGGGCCGGGCGCGTTCCGCCACGGGCACCGACGAGGAGGAGCAGCCGGTCCGGATCCTGCTCGGCCTGGACCGGTTCGCGATGGCCGAGGAGAGCGTCGCCGACGGTCTGGCGCGGCTGCTGAACACCTTCGAAGCGGTGGCGGAGCCTGAGCAGGAGACCGCGGCGGACGCCGAGGGAGCCCGCGGCGAAGCGGCGGACGAGGAGCCGGCGGGCGCCGACGGGAGCCCGGCCGCGGAGAGTGCCGCCGCCCCGGCCCCCGACACCGAAAGCACGGGTACGCCCGCCGACGCCGACGCCATCACCGCTCCCGTGCCCGTACGCCCCTCCGCCGCCGAGTGGGAGGCCGCGGCGGCCGCCGCACCATCGCCGTCGGCCGCTGAGCTCATCCGCTCCGCCGCACACAGCGGCCTGGTGGCTCACACCGGCGCCGAGGCGGCCCGCGCCGAGCCGGCCGCGCTGATCGCCGCGGCCCGCTCGCTGGGGCTGCGGGCGTTCGGCGCCACGCACACCGAGAACGGCCGCCGGCGCCTGGCCGCGCACCTCACCGAGACCGCACCGGACGCCGCCGGCGCCGGATCCATGGACCCCGGCGCGGCCGCGGTGACCGTGTCCGGCCTGCTGTCCGGACAGCAGGGCCCGGGCCGGGACGCCGACGGCGCCCTCGCGCTCGATCTGCTGGTGGTGCTGGACGCCCCGCAGCTGGATCTGGAGACCGCCGCGCTGCTCGTCGAGTCGCTGACCGACGGGACCCGCCTGGTGCTCAGCGGCGACCCTGGCGTGCTGTGGTCCGCCGGACCCGGCCGGTTGTTCGCCGACGTGCTCGCGGCCGGTTTCTGCCCTCAGATCGCCTCCCGTACCCCGGACTTCGGCCCGATCGGCGAGCTGGTGTCGGGCATCGGCATCGGCGAGCTGAGCCAGGTCGAGGCGCCCGGCAAGGAAGTGGTGATCGTCCCGGTGCGGGATGCCGGGGAGGCGGTGCACCGCACCGTCCAGCTGGTCGCCGACTCCGTGCCCCGGGCGCTCGGCGTCCCCGCGGAGCAGACTCAGGTCATCACCGTCGGCCACGGGGGCGCGGCCGGCACCCGCGCGCTGAACACCGCCCTCAAGGAGCGGCTCAACCCCGGCCCCGGCCGGTTCGGCGGTTTCGACCCCGGCGACCGCGTCGCCTACGCCCCGGCACCCGGCCGCACGGTCCCCGGCACGGTCACCGGCGCGGACGCGTCCGGGCTGCATCTCGACTGCGACGGCGCAGCGGCCGTGGTGCCGCGCGAGCAGGTCGCTGCGGGAGCCGTACGCCACGGCTGGGCGCTCACCGCACATCAGGCGGCCGGGACGCGCTGGCCCGCCGCGGTGGTCGTACTGCCCGGCGACGCCGCCGGCGGGCTGACCCGCGCCTGGGTCTACACCGCCTTCAGCCGCGGCGAGCGGCATCTGTCGGTCGTCCAGGGCGTCGACCAGGCGCTTCCCCAAGCGGTCACCGACGTCCCCGTCAAGGAACGCACGACCCGGCTGCGCACCCTGCTGCAGCACAGTGTGCAGAGCGCCGAGGAGCCGTCGGCGGCCGGCTGAGCCGGTATCCACCCACTCCCCCGCGGGCGTCCCACCGCCGCTGCCCCGGTCCGTCAGCAGAATCGTGCCGACGGACCGGGGCAGCGGTCCCTGCGGGTCAGGGTGCGGCGGCGAGGCAGCGGGCACCCCGGCGCGGCCTCACCTTTCGTTGTCGAGCGACTCCAGACCGTCGTCGCTCAGTTCCTCGTCGAAGACCGCGCTGACGTCGAAGCGGCACACCACCCGTTGCGGGTCTGCCTGATCGAACGGCGCGGACAGCCACTCCCCCGGCTCGGCCGGGTCGTCGGCGGCCGCCACCCAGAGGGTGGAATCGCCCTCCTCCAGGCCGAACTCCTTGTGCCGGGAGGCGATCTCGTCCGGTTCGAACTCCCCGAAGAGCACGCCGAGCGCCGCATGCACGCTGGTGCCGACGACCGCGGCGGCGTCGGCACCGCTGCCCGCCTCGTCGGCGGCGTCCGGATCGAGATCGGCGATGCGCTGGGCCTGATGCAGCAGCCGCTGCGGTTCGGCGACGGTGTAATCGCGCCGGATCAGCAGACTCAGCGCACTCGGCTCCTCCGGACCCGCGTAGGCGGGCAACGCGTCACTCCCGGGGATCTCGAAGGGGGTGACCTCGTCATAGGTGTCGTACAGCAGCTCGTCATAGACCTCAGCCGCCGCGGCGAGCTCGTCGAACGCGGCGTAGACAGCCGGATCATCCTGCCCCGAGCGGCGTTCGACCGCGTCGAGGTGACGGTCCAGCGCGGCTTTGACCGCCTCGGCGGCGGCACGTACCTCGGCAGCGGAAGGCTGCGCAGCATCAGACATAGTGCAGACGCTATCCGTACCAGGGCCGGTCCCGCACAATAGATGCGATGCCGGAATACGAATTCTGCGATGTGTATGTGCCTCGGGGCGTGTCCCGGAAGGCCGCCACACGCCTGCTGACCGACCATGCCGAGTACGGACACTGGGAGTTGGACCGACTGCGCCTGAACCCGGACGGAAGCCGCAAGGTGCGGCTGCGCCGCCGGATCATCCGCCAGCTCCACGCCACATGGTGAGCGCCACCAGCGCCTGAACACGGCAGAGCGGGCCCCGCTCGGCAGGGCCCGCTCCGTGAAGCGCCAGTGCGCTATCCGCTACTGCTCACCGGCGGGCGGTGCGCGTCTTGCGGTAGAGCAAGGCGCCCCCGAGCAGCATCCCGGCGCTGACCGGAATCGCATAGCCGACCGCTCCGGCACCCGTCTGCGCGAGGTGCCCGACAGGCTTGGGAGGCGTCACGATCTGGCTGTGCCCCCCGGTCTGCGGATGCGTCACCGGGGAGTGCGGCATCTGCTGGCTGGGCTTGCCCGGCTGATGGGGCTTGCCGGGGTGGTGCGGCTTGCCCGGCTGATGCGGCTTGCCGGGGTGGTGGGGCTTGCCGGGGTGATGCGGCTTCCCCGGGTGGTGCGGCCGTCCCGGGACGTGCGACGACCCATTGGCGCAGTGGTTGCCGAAGGCCGGGTTCAGCAGCCCGGCCGCCGAGACATTGTTGCCACAGGCATTCACCGGTACGTCGACCGGAGCCTGAACATTGTTGCCCGACCCGACACCGGGCGAGTGCGCGGCGCCGCCGGCGGCACTCGCACCGCCCTGGTGACCGCCCTGGTTGTGGTGGCCACCGCGGCCACCGACACCGTTGGCGCAGTGGTTGCCGAACGCGGGGTTCAGCAGCCCGACGACATTGACGGTGTTACCGCAGGCGTTCACCGGAACGTGCACCGGTACCTGAACGTTGTTGCCGGATCCCACGCCGGGAGAGTGCGCCGCGCCTCCGGCGGCTCCCGCGTCGGCCTGTGCATAGCCGGCGGCCATGGCGAGTACGCCACTGGCGGCCGCCATGGTGATCAGGCCCTTTCGCGCGACGTGTCTCATAGGTTGTTCCCCTGCCTAGTGCCTTACAGGAATACGGACAAGCGATCCTTGAAGAGATCCACCGGTCCGCCGAAATACCCAGCGGCTCCGGAATGCGTGGCACGCCTTCCGGAGCCTGGCCGAGTCAGACCCTTACGGGTGCAAATACAACGCCAAAGGACGCCAGAAGGTCACTTGTTGACGCAGCCCGCACCGAACGCGGGGTTCAGCAGCCCGATCACGGAGACCGTGTTGCCGCAAGCGTTCACCGGAACGTGCACCGGCACCTGGATGGTGTTACCGGAAATCACACCAGGAGAGTTCAGGGACGCACCCTGGGCACCCGAGTCGGCAACGGCCAGGCCCGCACCGGCGAGCACGACACCACCGGCAACTGCTGCAGCGGCGACGACCTTCTTGATCATTATTCCTCCTTGTAGGCAAGTACGATCCCAGCCGCGGACCGCACTCACTGCAACGAAGAAAATGCTGTTGAAGCTACGAACACATCGGCGCTTTCACTCTTTTCAGCGAAGCCGGCGCGAAAGGCAGGTAATCCGCGCCGAATTCAGCTCTGGCCGATGAACCGATCGAGCACCCGCACCCCGAACTTCAGTCCGTCCACCGGCACTCGCTCGTCCACGCCGTGGAACATTCCTGCGAAGTCCAGCTCCGGCGGCAGCTTCAGCGGGGCGAAGCCGAATCCGCGGATCCCGAGATCGTCGAAGGACTTGGCGTCCGTACCGGCGGAGAGCATGTACGGCACGGCCCGCGCGATCGGGTCCTCGGCCTGCAGCGCCGACTGCATCGCGTCGACCAGCGCACCGTCGAAGGTGGTCTCCAGCGCCTTGTCGGCGTGGACGTCCTCCCGCTTGACGCGCGGGCCCAGGATCCGGTCCAGGTCGGCCAGGAACTCCTCCTCGTGGCCCGGCAGGAACCGGCCGTCGACATGAGCGGTGGCCTGTCCCGGGATGACATTGACCTTGTAGCCGGCGCCCAGCTGCGTCGGGTTGGCGGTGTTCTTGAGCGAGGCGCCGATCAGCTTGGCGATACCGCCGAGCTTGGCCAGCGTGGCGTCCATGTTCTCGGGGTCGAGCTCGGTGCCCAGCGCGTCCCCGAGCTGGTCGAGGAAGGAGCGCAGCGTCTTGGTCACCCGCACCGGGAACTCGTGACGGCCCAACCGGCCGACCGCCTCGGACAGTTCGGTGATGGCATTGTCCTTGTGGATCATCGAACCGTGACCGGCGTTGCCGTCCACGGTCAGCTTCATCCAGTGCATGCCCTTCTGGGCCGTCTCGATGAGGTAGAGCCGCACCTGCTCGTTGACGGTGAAGGAGAAGCCGCCGACCTCGCTGATCGCCTCGGTGACGCCCTCGAACAGATGCGGGTGGTGGTCGACGAGGTAGCGCGCGCCGTAGGTGCCGCCCGCCTCCTCGTCCGCGAGGAACGCCAGCACGATGTCGCGCGGGGGCTTGCGCCCGGTGCGCAGCCGGTCACGGACGACGGCCAGCGTCATCGCGTCCATGTCCTTCATGTCGACGGCGCCCCGGCCCCAGAGGCAGCCGTCGGCGATCTCGCCGGAGAAGGGGTGGTGGGTCCAGTCGTCGGCGTTGGCCGGCACGACGTCGGTGTGCCCGTGGATCAGCAGCCCGGGCCGCGAGCGGTCCTCGCCCTCGATCCGGGCGACGGTCGAGGCGCGGCCCTTGTGGGACTCGAAGATCTGCGGTTCGAGGCCGACCTCGGCAAGCTTCTCCGCCACATACTCGGCGGCGGCCCGCTCTCCCGGTCCCGAGTGGTCGCCGTAGTTGCTGGTGTCCATCCTGATCAGATCCCGGCACAGGTCGACGACCTCGTCCTCGCCGGTGACCGTACGGGCCGGTTGCGACTCGCTCATGCCGAAACCTCGCTTCGCCCGGCCCCGCACTCGCAGGGCACGCACCCTTCGACCGTTCGCTCGCGGAGCTCGCTCATGCCGAAACCTCGCTTCGCTCGGCCCCGCATTCGCGGGGCTCGCACCTCTCGATCGTTCGCTCGCGGAGCTCGCTCACAATGCCTCCTCTGGCTTCACGGCCGCGTCGCGCGCCCGGAGGAGGGCGGCCCGCGGCGGGGTCCACCGCCATCCTCCACCCGGCACCCGCTCCGCCCAAGGCCGCAATACTCCCGACATGCCCTGGTCACAGGGGCGCATCAGGCCGAATGCGGGGGTGATCGACCACCCGCGAACGTTTGCTATTGTTTTCCACGTCGGAACGGCCCAGGCCGCACCGGCAGACACCTTGTCCGGGTGGCGGAATGGCAGACGCGCTAGCTTGAGGTGCTAGTGCCCTTTATCGGGCGTGGGGGTTCAAGTCCCCCCTCGGACACCATCGTGCACAGAGGTGCCGGCTGATCTTCAGTCGGCACCTTTTGCGTTTCCTGGGCGCGGGCCGCCGTGCGACCCGGGGGGCGGGCCGTCGGGAACGGTCCCGGCCGGCGCTTTGCCTTGCGGGCCCGGCTGGGGTTCTCTTGCCGGGTGAGACGCAGATCCCCGGTTCCGCCAGCCCCGCTCCCCCAGCGTGCCGGTATCGATCCCGTACGGGTGCGGCTGCCCGCCGATCCGGACGGGGTGTGGGGCACGGTCCGGGATCATCTGCTCCACCGGTTCCAGGGGGCGATCGGGGCACGGCGGGTGGACGCGATGCTGGGTGCCGGGCGGTTCGTCGGGGTCGGCGGGGCGCTGAGCGGGGGCGAGCCGTACGAGCCCGGCCGGTATGTCTGGTTCCACCGGGACTTTGCGCCGGAGGTGCCGGTGCCGTTCGAGGTGCGGATCGTCCACCGCGACGAGCGGATCGTGATCGCCGACAAACCGCACTTCCTCGCCACGACGCCGCGCGGGCGGCACATCACCGAGACCGCACTGGCACGGCTGCGGCGCGATCTGGCGCTGCCCGCGCTGCAGCCCGCGCACCGGCTCGACCGGCTGACGGCGGGGCTGGCGCTGTTCGTCGTACGGCCCGAGGACCGGGGCGCGTACCAGAATCTGTTCAGCGGGCGGCGGGTGCGCAAGGAGTACGAGGCGGTGGCGCCGTACGACGGGACGGTGGCGCTGCCGGTGACCGTGCGCAGCCGGATCGTGAAGGAGCGCGGGGTGATGGCCGCGCGGGAGGAGGCCGGTGCGGCCAATGCGGAGAGCCGGATCGAGCTGGCCGAACGGCGGGGCGGGCTCGGGCGGTACCGGCTGCTGCCCGCGACCGGCCGTACCCATCAGCTGCGGGTCCATATGAACGGCCTCGGGCTGGCGATCCTCAACGATCCGGTCTATCCGGTCGTCGGGGACCCGGACCCGGACGACTTCACCGCGCCGCTCCAACTGCTGGCGAAGGCGCTGGAGTTCACCGACCCGGTGGACGGCCGGACGCGGCGGTTCGAGAGCGGGCGGCGGCTGGCGGTGTGGGACTCCGCCCCGATGGCGTGATCGTGGGACCTGGGTGCGGGACGCCACTTATGCTGGCCGCTCGGACGGGGTTCACGGACGGCGGCGGGGGCGGCGGTGCGCGTACGGATCGGGATCGAGCGGGACACGGAGACCGGAGAGGCGGCGCAGTCGCTCTACACGTGGCTGAGCGGTGATCCCGAGGTGCTTGCCGGGGCCGGGCTGTCGCCGGTGCGGCGGGCCGAGGCGCCGGGGCCGATGGGGCCGGTGCTGGAGGCCGTCGAGGCGGTGTTCGACAGCGGGGTGCAGCTGGCCTCGCTGGTGGTGGCGGTGGCGAGTTGGCGCAGCACCCGGCCGCGCGCCGACCGTGTCCACATCGAGCGCGCGGGTGTCAGGGTGACGGTCGACAGCGGGGACCCCGAGGCCGTCGCGCGGGTGCTGCGGGCACTCGGCGCGGAGGGTGCCCCGGAGGCCGGGGACGGCGAGGGCGGCGCGGCGCCGGCGGACCGGCAGGGTTAGCGCGTTGGCGGGAGCACTGTCGGACCCGTCCCGTTCGCGCGCCGTCCTGATCGGTACCCATGCATACACGGAGCTGGACGACATCCCGGCGGTGGCGAACAACATCGGCCGGCTGCGGGAGTTGCTGGCCGATCCGGCGGTCTGGGGGCTGGCGGACGAGCGGTGCAGCGTACTGCGGCAGCCGTCGCGGCAGACGGTCCTGGACACGGTGTACGACGCCGCCGCCGAGGCGTCCGACACGATGGTGCTGTATTACGCCGGGCACGGCCTGGTCCACCCGCAGTCGGGCGAGCTCCACCTCGCGCTGCCCGGCTCGCATCCGGACCGGCCGCACACGGCGCTGCGTTACGAGGAGCTGCGGTCGATCCTGCTCTCCCCGGCGGGCGGGCGTCCCGCGGCCCGGCGCAAGGTGGTCATTCTGGACTGCTGCTGGAGCGGTCTGGCGCTGGGCGGTCTGATGCACGGCGGGGACCTGGTGCCCGGGATCGCCGTCGAGGGTGCCTTCGTGCTGACCGCCACCGCGGCGACGCGTCAGGCGCTGGCCCCGCCGGACGAGACATACACCGCGTTCACCGGTGAGTTGATCCGTCTCCTCGACGCCGGGGTGCCGGGACGGCCCGCCCTACTGAGCATGGCGGCGGTCTTCGAGGAGCTGACCGCGGCGCTCGCCGCGAAGTCCCGGCCGCGGCCCCAGCAGAGCAACCGCAACTCCGCCGGGCAGATCTGTCTGTTCCGCAATCGTGCCGGGGAGACGGCGGTGGGGGCAGCAGGGGAAGCGGACGCATCGCAGACCCGTGAGGGCGGCCCGCCGGAGGGTACGGAGCCGCCGCCCGAGGGGGACCGGGCTCCGGCACGTCCGGCGCCCCCGTTGCCGCCCGAGGGACTGCCGGCTGAGGAGCGGGCGGCTTCCTGGCCGGAGCTGGTAGCGGTGGCACTGACGGACGCGAGGACGGTGCGGCTGGGCCGGTATCCGGTGACGCACGCACAGTTCCGTGCCTTCCTCTGCGATCCGGAGAACGCACGCTGGCGCCCGGCGGCCGCGCGGGCGGCGGGAGAGCACGTGGACGACAACTATCTGCGGGGCTGGACCGGCCTGGAGTTTCCGGCGGGGCTCGGCGATCATCCCGTGGTCGCGGTGAGTTTTCCGGCCGCCGGGGCCTACGCGGCCTGGGCGGGCCGCCGGCTCGGGGTGCCGCTGCGGCTGCCGGCCGCGGCGGAGTGGGCGCTGGCGGCACGGGCCGGGCGGACCGGGGAGTGGTGGCGCGAGGACCTCGCGGCGGGCCGGGTCAACTTCCGGGGCAGCCATGCCGCGTTGGCCCCGATCGGGGAATTCCCACCGAACCCGTACAACATCGGCGATCTGCTCGGTAACGTCTGGGACATCTGCGTGGACGACACGGGTGCGCCGGTGTTGCGCGGCGGGGCCTTTGACACCCCCGCGGCGCGGCTGCGGGAGGAGCTGTCGCCACGGTCACCGGTCGAGTGCCGCCGGAACGTCGGGTTCCGGTGTGCCGGAGACAGGTGACGACGAGAGGAGATCCATGCGGGGGGACGCCGTCGACGAGGTGCTGGAGCGGTTGCCGCACACCTGGAGCGCGGATGAGGCCGAACGGGTCGCGCAGCGGTTCCGGGACAGCCGGCCGGCCGTGCCGAAGCGCCTGGTGAGCAGGTTGTGGCAGTACTGGCTCCAGCAGTGCCCGGACGAGCTGTTGTTCGGCGACACCGAGGACGATCTCGCGCTGGTGCTGCACGCCCGGGCGCTCGGGCTGCAGGTCCCCGTCGGCGACCTGGGGGCCGATGACAGCCCCGTCGCGCGGTGTGCCCGGCGGGCCCGGGAGTCCGCGGAGTGCGGGCCGCTGTTCCCCGCGCCGCCGGTGTGGGGGCCGAAGGCCGCGCTGGCGCCGCAGGTGCGTGCGGCGCTCCCGTCGTCGCTGCTGCGGGCGTGGGTGGCCGGCGACGAGCAGGGGCCCGTGGAAGTGCTGGTGGTCGGTGCGGGCATTCCCGAGATCCGGCAGCAGGTGGTGCAGGCGGCGCTCACGACCTGTCTGCGGGTCAACGGCCTGAGCGACCCGGACAGCGGTGACTTCGTCGGGGACCATCTCGGCGTCGGGCTGATCCGGGTGACGGCCGGGCTGTCCGGCAAACAGGCCTCGCTCGACATCCCGTCGGTGTTCCGCGCGCGGTCGGTGACGGTGGCGGACGGCGCGTCGTCGACGGCCCGCGGTGCGCTGCGCGACTTCGTCGGGCTGCTGCGGTCGCTGGCGCACGAGACCAGTCTGGTGGAGGTCGCGGACATCGCGTATGCGGACCTGGTGACGTACGCCCAGGGGCTGCGGGCGCTCGCGGACCGGGCGGCGGGCGAGACGGACCGGGCCTTTCTGCGGGCGCCCCGGCCGGCGGACGACGGTCTGGTGTCGCTGCAGCCGTATCTCCGTACGGCCAAGGGGCACGGAGCCACCGTGGGGCTGGAGTTCAGCCCGGATCTGTTCACCACGGATGCCTATCTGGGCGTCGAGCAGGCCCATCAGCGGGTGCTGTCGCAGCGGCTGACCATGGACGCACGGCTGCGTCTGGACCAGCTGGAGGCGGAGATCAAGCAGCTGACGGCCGATCTGGCGGCCTTCGACCGGGCGAATGCGGAGGAGCGGCGGGCGTTGTGGCCGGCGACGGTGCTGCTGGTCGAGCGGTTCGACGAGCCGACCGGCCGGACGATCCGGCTGACCGAGCCCGAGGAGCGGGAGACCGAGCAGTATTACGAGGTCAATGTCCCGCAGCTGATCTCGATGCGGGAGAAGTGGGCCCGGCGCATGAGCGAGCTGGTCGAGCAGCTGGAGACGGCGGTGCACCGGCCGTACGCTCCGGCGCGGCAGGTGGCCGCCGGGCGGTTCCTCGATGCCGCGTTACGGGGCGTCGCACCGGACGAGAGCCCCTCCACCGAACGGGCCTTCCTCGCCTGGTGCACGGAGGCCGCGCCGATGCTGTGGTTCGAGTGGCGGTGCGCACTGCGCCGGTACGGCATCGCGCCGTCGGATGTGTTCACCCCGCACACGGTGCTGATCAGCCGCTATCTGCCGCCGACCGCCGAGGACTCGGCGCTGCTGTTCAGCCACCCGTACACCGTGGTGGACACCGCCCGGTCCACGGTGCTCGCCGACGCCGAGCGCGCCGTGATGGTGGTGCGGGACGCCACCGACCACGCCGAGCCGGCCCCGTCCGACGCCGCCGGGCCCACCGCGCAGGCGCTCTGGGACGACCTCGCCCGGCTGGCCGAGGAGCCCCGGGTCGAGGAGGAGTTCAGCCGTCGCTTCCTCGAAGCGCTGCGGGCGCAGCCGCACGGTGTCACCCGCCGGATGATCGAGGCCCTGCAGCCGTCCGGGCCCACCGCCGCTGAGGCGGACGAGATCGGGACGGCGCTGCGGACCGCGGAACGCCACACCTCCCTGGGCGAGGGGATGGACCGGGCGCTGATGGCGATGCGCTGCGAGGCGTTTCTCACCGCCGTGGAGTGCCTGGACGGGATCCGTACGGAGCCGCAGTGGCAGGCCCGGGTCTGGCTGCTGCGGGCGATCGTGGAGTGCCGTGCCGCGCGGCTGGAGTCCCGCGAGATCCCCGGTCTGCTCGGCCACCAGATGCCCGGACTTCCCGATGTGGCGTTGCGGGCCCTGGACGAAGCGGGCAGCGCCGACGAGGAGTTCACCCGGGTCTGGCTGGAGACCCTGCCGGAGGCCGGTCTGGACAAGGGCATCCGGCGGCTGTTCCAGGGCCTGCCGCGAGCCCGGGCCGACTGCAAGGGGGATCCGCAGCACAAGGTGAGCCCCGAGCGGGAGTACGCGGTGTGGCTGTTCCGGCGGGCGGTGGAGAACGCTCGGCTGGCACGGCAGCTGGACGAGGCCGGCGAGGAGCTGGCCGAGCATCAGGAGGCCGTCGATACGGCGCTGGCCAAGCTGGGCCGGGCGCTGGAGGAGATTCTTGTGGGGCCGTACGTGGGTGGTTCGCGGGGTGAGGCCGAGGAGCTCTTCGAGGTGCTCTCCGGGCAGGAACCCCCGCGCTACGGCCGGGTGGCGGGGAGATGAGGCATGGACAACGAGCTGTATGTCGTATGGATGGTGCGGACCTCGGAGCGCGCGATGGCGGCGGCCGAGGAGGCGCTGGGGAACTTCGCCGCGCATGATCTGCTGCACCGGATCGGCCGGTTCAGCGAGGCGGAGAGCCGGCTGGCGGAGCTGGCCGCCCGTATCCGGACCGCCTTCACGCCACCGGAGCTGCCGGCCGTGTTCACCGGGCGGCATCTGCATCTGCTGGTCGGCCCCACCGCGCAGCCGCTGCTCGCGGAGATCCTCGGGTGCCCGGAGTCCGATGTGTTCGCCACGCTCTTCGACGCGCATCAGCTCGCCCAGGCGCTGCGTGAGACGGGGCATCATCAAGACGGCATCGATGACGCCGAGTTGCTGCTGCTGGCGCTGCTGGCCCGGCTGCCCCGGCTGGCCGCCCGGCACGGCCTGGAGTCCCGTGACTGGGGCGGCTTCGTCGAGGGCCGGGCCTGGCTGACCCCGTACGCCCTGGACCGGCTCACGGAGCTGGCCCGGCGGCGCGGGTGGTCGGCGGACGCCGCACCCACCCAGATCCTCGCGGGCGTGCTGGAAGGCGTCGGCGGGCGGCAGGACGCCGACCGGGCGGCGCAGTTCGACGCGCTGGCGCTGATCGAACTCCGCCGGCGGATCGGTCTGCTCGGCGAGCAGCTGCGCGGCGACGCGCTGGTACACGCGGAGGAGGCCGCGCGGCTGGCGCCCGATCTCAGCAGCGTCAGCCGGCTGCCCGCGTGGCTGGAGCTGTACGAGCACCATGCGGTGGCCGTGGGCATGCGGCGGCTGTTCACCGGCTCCGTGACGGTCGCCGAGCAGCTCCAGGGCCTGCACAGCCAGCCGCCCCCGGAGACCGGCAGACCGAAGCCGGACGAGAATCTGCAGGTGATCAACGAGGTCCGCTACGGCTTTCTGAAGCGGCGGATGTCGTTCGACATCGCCTGCGAGGTGGAGGGGACCTCGCACCCCCTGGTCGTCCTGCGCTGCCGCGGGGTGCTGCCGGAGCAGTACTCCGCCCTCCGCGACACCGTCCACCAGCTGCGCGGCAGTGACCTCTCCACCCAGGGTGAGAGCCTGGGCGAGCGGCTGCTCAACACGGCGGTGCCGCAACGCCTGGGGCTGCCGGGCCGGCTGCGGTCCGCGTTGCACGACCACGACGCCGAGGCGGTGCAGTGCGTGGTGCTGACCGGAATCCGTCAGCCGGTCGCCGTGCCCGCGCCATGGCGCGATCATCTGGGCACGGCGCTGCCGTACGCCTCACCGCCCGCCGGGGACACCGTGTTCGCGGCGCCGGAGGAGGTGACCCGTGCGCTGCGGGAGAGCGTGCCGCGGGAACGGCGGGTCGTGGAGGTGGAGTGAGCGGATCCGGGGCGGACTGACACCCTCCGCAACTATGCTGTCACTACGAGGAGTTGCGCATCGGCACGGCATTCGTTCCGGTGGCGCACCCGCCGTCGGCCACACCCCTCGCCACCCACTCCGTGACATCCGATCCTCCGGGAGGGCCGGTGCCCACCACGAGCAACCCTGCGATCCGTAACCTGCTGACGCTGGACGGTGCGGTCGCGCCGGTCGGCCCGAGCACGACCGGCGGTGCGGCCGGGGCGACGACCACGGACCGTCCGATCACGCTCGACGACATCGTCATCAAGACGCTGGTCGTCTTCGGCGTCCTCACGGCGAGCGCGTTCCTCACCGTCTTCCTGGAACTCGGGTTCCTGGCCCTGCCCGCCCTGCTGGCCGGACTGGGCATCGGGATCTACCTGGCCTTCCGGCCGCGGCCCAGCGCCGCCCTGGCGCTGCTGTACGCGGCGGCCCAGGGGGTGGTGCTCGGAGAGGCGACGCAGTTCTTCGACGCGCTGCAGCCGGGTGTCGGCACCCAGGCCGTCATCGGCACCGGCTGCATCTTCGCGGGCGCGCTGGCGGCCTACCACACGCGGGTGGTGCGGGTCAGTGCGAAGGCGACCCGCTGGGCGGTCGGTACGGCGTGCGGGCTGGTGGTGCTGTTCCTGGCGGACCTGCTCGCGTCGTGGGTGTTCGGGGCCGACCTCGGGCTGCAGGACGGCGGCGTCCCGGCGATCGCCGTGAGCGTGGTGGCGATCGCCGCCGCGTCCTACTTCTTCCTGGTGGAGTTCGAGACCGCCAACCGCTTTCTGCAGTCCGGCGCCTCGCACCGGTGGGCCTGGTACGTCGCATTCGGACTGGCGATGACCCTGGTCTGGCTCTACTTGGAGATCCTGCGGCTGCTGTCGTACCTCCGCTGGTGGTGACGGTGCGGCCGTGCCGTCCTCCCCCACTGAATTTCCGGTGCGGACGGCCGCCGGACGTGCCTAAGGTGCGCCGGTCGGTGGAGTGGTGAGAGGGGCTGGCGGACGGATGCTGATCTTCGATGCGGATGACACGTTGTGGGAGAACAATGTGGTCTTCGAGCGGGTCATCGACGAGTTCCTGGAGTGGATGACCCGCCCCGGACTCGACCGGGCCGGGGTGCGGGCCGTGCTCGACGGGATCGAGGCGGCGAACGCGGTGACCCTCGGCTACGGCAGCAAGGTGTTTCTGCACAGCCTCGGGGAGTGCGTGGCGCGGCTGCGGGGGCGGGCCGCGACGGCCGAGGAGTCGGCGCGGATCTCCGGATGGGCGGCGGCCTTCGACCGCGACAGCGTGGAGCTGATGCCGGGGGTGGCCGAGACCCTGGCTGAGCTGTCCCGGCGGCACGAGCTGTTGCTGTTGACGAAGGGCGACACCGAGGAGCAGGAGCGGAAGGTGGCGGCCTCCGGGCTGACCCGGCACTTCCGGGGCGTCCACATCGTGGCGGAGAAGAACACCGCCACCTACGAGGAGCTGACCCGCGCCTACGGCCTGGCGCCGGCCTCGGCATGGATGATCGGCAACTCCCCGAAGTCGGACATCCTGCCGGCCCGTTCCGCCGGTCTGAACGCGGTGTTCATCCCGCACGACCACACCTGGGTCCTGGAGCACAGCGAGCTCGACCCCGCCGACGAGAAGGTACTGCGGCTGTCGGCGTTCGGTGAGTTGCTGCGGCACTTCTGAGAGGGGTGAGGGACGTGACGGTGGTGGGACCCAAGGTGTCCTGTGTCTTCGTGTGCCATGACGGCGCCGGGCGGGTGTTGCTGGCCCGGCGGAGCGCGGGGGCCAGGGACGAGCCGGGGACCTGGGACTGCGGCGCGGGGGCGCTGGAGTTCGGTGAGTCCTTCGAGACGGCCGTGGCGCGGGAGGTGCACGAGGAGTACGGCGTGCGGCCGCTCGGCATCGAGCAGATCGGGGTGCGCAATGTGCTGCGCGGTGATCCGGTCGACTCGCACTGGGTCGCGGTGGTCTTCGCCGTACGGGTGGAGCCGGACGAGGTGACGCTCGGCGAACCGCACAAGTTCGATGCGCTCGCGTGGTTCGCCCCGCATGCGCTGCCGGTGCCGCTGCATTCGCAGTGCGGGGAGACGCTGGAGCTGTACGGCGCGGGGGCCCGTGCCCGCCGGCCCGGTCGCCCGCAGGGCTGACCGCCGCCGGCGCGGGCGGCGGGGCGGGGGCGTCCCCCCGCCCTCGCCCCGATGCGTCTACAGCGGTGCGATGTCGGTCAGTTCACCGTCCTCCAGGGCGAGCCACCGGGTGATGCCGATGTCCCGGAGGAACGTCAGATCGTGGCTGACGACGAGGAGCGCGCCCTCGTAGGACTCCAGGGCCGTGACGAGCCGGTGGACCGACGCGAGGTCGAGGTTGTTGGTCGGCTCGTCGAGCATCAGCAACTGCGGGGCCGGCTCGGCCAGCATCAGGGCGGCGAGCGAGGCGCGGAAGCGTTCGCCGCCGGAGAGCGTGCCGGCCTGCTGGTCGGCACGGGCACCCTTGAACAGGAAGCGGGCGAGTCGGGCCCGGATGCGGTTGTTGGTGGCGTCCGGGGCGAAGCGGGCGACGTTCTCGGCCACGGTCAGCGCAGGGTCGAGGACTTCCAGCCGCTGCGGCAGGAAGCGGTAGGGGACATGGGTCTGCGCCAGACCGTCCTGCGGTGGGATCTCGCCGGCGACGGTCCGCAGCAGCGTGGTCTTGCCGGAGCCGTTGCGGCCGGTCAGCGCGATCCGTTCGGGGCCGCGTACCTCCAGATCGGCGTGGGCGCCGTAACGGGCCCGCAGGGCCTGCAGGGTGAGCACCGTGCGGCCCGGCGGCACGGCGGTGTGCGGCAGGTCGATGCGGATCTCGTCGTCGTCCCGGACCGCCTCGGACGCCTCGTCGAGGCGTTCCTTGGCCTCCTTGAGGCGTTCGGTGTGCATGATGCGGTGCTTGCCCGCGGATACCTGGGCCTCCCTCTTGCGCTCGTTCATGACGATCTTCGGCTCGCGCTTGTTGGCGTTCATCTTGTTGCCGTAGCGGACCCGGCGGGCCAACTTGATGTGTGCGTCGGCCAGTTCGCGCTTCTGGCGCTGTACGTCGGCCTCGGCGGCGCGCACCGTCCGCTCGGCCGCTTCCTGTTCGACGGCCAGGGCCTGTTCGTATGCGCTGAAGTTGCCGCCGTACCAGTGGATCTCCCCGTCGCGGAGGTCGGCGATCCGGTCGACGAGTTCGAGGAGTTCACGGTCGTGGCTGACCACGACGAGCACCCCGGACCAGCCGGCGACCGCGGCATGGAGCCGCTTCCGGGCCGCCCGGTCGAGGTTGTTGGTGGGCTCGTCGAGCAGCAGGACGTCCGGCCGGCGCAGCAGCAGGGCCGCCAGCCGCAGCAGGACCGACTCGCCGCCGGACACCTCGCCGATGGTGCGATCGAGGTCGAGGCCGGGCAGCCCGAGCTGGTCGAGGGTGGCGCGGGCGCGCTCCTCGACGTCCCAGTCGTCGCCGATGGCGGTGAAGTGCTCCTCGCCGGCGTCGCCGCCCTCGATGGCGTGCAGGGCGGCGCGCGCCCCGGCGATGCCGAGCGTCTCGTCGACCCGCAGCCGGGTGTCGAGCGGGGCGTGTTGCGGGAGGTAGCCGATCTCGCCGGCGACCTTGACGCTGCCCGCGGTCGGGGTCAGCTCGCCCGCGATCAGCTTCAACAGGGTGGACTTTCCCGCCCCGTTGAGGCCGACGAGGCCCGTTCGGCCGGGGCCGACGGCCAGCGGGAGGTTCTCCAGGACGGGACTGCCGTCGGGCCAGCCGAAGCCGAGGCCGGTGCAGACGATGGCCGCGGAGGACGCAGAGGTGGATGACATGGACAAGGGGTCTCCTGAGCGCGAGAGGGGGTGCGGGAAATGCGCTGGGAGACACCGCGTCATCGGAACGCCGGGGTGCGTCGGGTACGCCGTACGTACGCCGAGGTCGCGGACGGGCCGCGCGAGGCATGATTCGCCGCTCCGGATACCGGGAGCGTAGGGCGAATCACCGTCGCGGGCGCGGTGTCTCAGGACCTCAGACGAGCAACGGCCTTCTCCGATCGGCGGCAATGGGAACGAGATCGACGATACGGGGGACGCCGCCAAAACGCAAACGCTATTTTCGTTGCGTTTGCGTTTCCCGCCGTGGGCGGTGCGGCGTCCCCGGCCCTGCTACTCCCCGGCTCCGTCGCGCGGACGCAGGCGCACGCGGGCCGGCCCGGTCGCCTGGAGGGTGATACCGGCGGCGACCGGCACCTCCTGGTCCACGGCTTCGAGTTCGTACGTACGGAGCAGCATGGCCAGCGCCAGCACGGACTCCAGCATCGAGAAGTGCTGCCCGATGCAGGCGCGCGGCCCGCCGCCGAACGGGAACCAGGCGTAGCGGTGCCGTTCGGCCTCCCTCTCGGGCGCGAAGCGCCGCGGATCGAAGCGTTCCGGGTCCTCCCACAGATCCGGGCTGCGGTGGGTGACCCAGGGCGCGACGACCACATCGGCGCCGGCCGGGATGCGGAATCCGCCGATCTCCGTGGCGGCCACGGCCCGGCGGCTGACGACCGGTGCCGCCGGATACAGCCGCATGGACTCCTTGAGCGCCTGCGTCAGATACGGCAGACGGTCCAGGTCGGCGGCCGTGGGGGTGCGCCCGCCCAGCACCCGGTCGATCTCCTCGCGGACCCTCGTCTGCTCCTCGGGGTGCCGGGCGAGGAGGTGGAGGGTGAAGGCCAGGGAGGTCGCGGTGGTCTCGTGGCCCGCCAGCAGGAAGATCAGCACCTGTTCGCGGACCTCGGTCGCGTCGAGCGAGCCGTCCTCGTCATTGCCGGCCGCGGCCAGCAGCGACAGCAGGTCGTTGCCCTCGTCCGGCGCTTCTCCGGCCGTCCCGCGCGCCGCCCGCCGGTCCGCGATGATCCGGTCGCACAGCGCGTTCAGCTCGTCGGTGGCGGCGCGGGCCCGCAGGTTCCCTGGGGTGGGCCACTCGCGCGGGACCTTCACGGGTACGTAGGCGCGCCGTACGACATAGGCGTTGATGACCGGGGCACACCGGTGGAAGGCGTCCTCGGCCGCCGCCGCGTCCAGGCCGAACAGGATCCGGGCGACGGTGCGCAGCGCCAGCCGGTTCATCTCGGGGACCAGGTCGACGGTGTGCCCCTCGGCGGTGCGCCAGCGGTCGGCGAGGGCGTCGGCCTCGGTCGTGACGGCCGAGGCGTAGCTGTCGACCCGGCGCTTGGTGAACAGCGGCTGCACCAGCCGCCGCTGCCTGAGGTAGTCGGTGTCCTGGCTGGTGAGCAGACCGTTGCCGAACGCCTGCCGGACCTCCTCGTAGAGCGGGTGGTCCTTGCGGAAGTTGGCGGCCTGGGAGGCGAGGATCTGCTGCACGCCCTCGGGCGCGAAGACCGCATGGAACACACTGCGCAGACCGGGCGGGCCGGCCTCCAGACGCACCACATCGCCGTGCGCGCGTCGGGCGTTCAAGAACGTGCCGAGGGAGTCGCGCCGGAGGTCGAGCATCGAGCCGAGCACGGGAAGGCCGGCCGGGCCGGGTATCTCGCTCTCCGGTGCGGGACCGGGATGGGGCTGGGAATCGGTGAGGGACATGCCGGATGTCTATCCCGCGGGCCCGGGTTCCTACCCCGCACACCCGGATTGCTCGCCCCGTGGTGCCCCGGCCGCCCTCCCCGCGTCCTGCCCGGCGCGGGCCCCGTAGCATGAACCGGATGATCAACAAGCCTGCCGGGAAGGCAGCCACCTCGACCCCGTGCCGGGTCACCGTGTGCCGCGGCTGCTGCTGCGGCGATGCGGCCAAGATCCCGGGCGTCGACCACGCCGGGCAGATACCGCGGTTGCGCGCGGCGCTCGACGGCGCGGCACCGGTGCGGGCCTCGGAGTGCCTGGACGTGTGCGACCAGGCGAACGTGGTCGTGGTCCAGCCGTCGCCCGCGGGCCGGGCGGCCGGCGGGCGCCCCGTCTGGCTGGGGCTGGTCAACGACGACGACGCGCTGGCGGACATCGCCGCGTGGATCCGCGCCGGCGGGCCCGGCCTCGCCGAGCCGCCGGGCGTGCTCGATCTGTATGCGATCACGGTGTCGCGACGCGTACGGGAGGGGCTGGAGGGCTGAGGCCCCGAACGCCGCCGCGCCCCGGCCTCGACCGCCCGCCGCTGCCTCCGACGGCACCACCGCCGGTTACCGGAGTCTTACGGCCGCGGACCGGACCGCCCGCCACCGCGCGTACTGGTGTTGGCTGGAACCATGACCCATCTCCCGGGAAGGGCACGCTGACCCCGTGCACCGAGCAACGCCACCCTCCCTACCCCCGCCCGCCCCGCTGAACGGGCCACCGCGCCGTGTCCTGGTCGTCGAGGACGATCCGACCGTCGCCGAGGTCGTCACCGGCTATCTCTCCCGCGCCGGCTACAGCACCCAGCACGCCGCCGACGGTTTCGCCGCCCTCGACCGGGCCGCGGCGTTCCGTCCGCATCTCGTGGTGCTCGATCTGATGCTGCCGGGCATCGACGGTCTGGAGGTGTGCCGCCGGCTGCGCCGTGCCGACGACGGCCCGGCGGTCCCGGTGGTGATGCTGACCGCCCGCGGCGAGGAGGCGGACCGCATCCTCGGCCTGGAGCTGGGCGCGGACGACTATGTGACCAAGCCGTTCAGTCCCCGGGAGCTGGTGCTGCGGATCGGCTCGGTGCTGCGCCGCGCGGAGTCCGCGCCGCCGGCCGCGGCGCCCTCCGCCGTCCTGCGGGCCGGGGATCTCCGTGCCGACCCCGGCGGCCGGCGTGCCGACCGCGACGGGCGGGAACTCTCCCTCACCGCCCGCGAGTTCGACCTCCTGGTCTTCCTGATGCGCCACCCCGGGCAGGTCTTCTCCCGGGAGGAGCTGCTGCACCGGGTCTGGGGCTGGGAGTTCGGCGATCTGTCCACCGTGACCGTGCATGTGCGGCGGCTGCGCGAGAAGATCGAGGAGGATCCGGCCGTGCCCCGGCTGGTGACGACGGTCTGGGGCGCGGGCTACCGCTTCGACCCCCTGGGGGACGAGCCGCGGCCGGACCCCTGGCCCCTGCTGGGAGGCGAGCCGCAGTCATGACGGACTTCCTGGTCATCGTGGCGCTGGCGGCACTGGGCGCGGCGCTGGCGGGGGTGCTCGCCGCGCCCGCGGTACGGGTGCTGCGGCGGCGCTCGGTCGCGCTGTCGCTGTTCGCGGTGGCGGTGCTGGCGGTGGCCGCGATGGCGGCCGGGACGGTGGCGGTCGCCCAGGCGATGTTTCTGTCCGGGCACGACCTGGGCGTGGTGATGGCCGTCGTGGCCGTCTCCGGGGTGGTGTCGCTGGCGGCCGCGCTGCTCTTCGGACGGCGGATCGCGGCGGGCAGCCGGGAGCTGGCGCGCTCGGCCCGTACGGTCGGCAGCGAGGGCGGCTTCGTGGCGCCCGCCGAGCCGCCCACCGCCGAACTGGCCGCGCTGTCCCGGGCGTTGGAGGAGACCAGCGGACGGCTCGCCGAGGCACGGGAGCGGGAGCGGGCGCTGGATGCCTCCCGGCGCGATCTGATCGCCGGGATCTCACACGACCTGCGCACCCCGCTCGCCGGGCTGCGGGCGATGGCCGAGGCGCTGGAGGACGGGGTCGCCGAGGACACCGCGCGCTACCACGCCCGGATGCGGATCGAGGTCGACCGGCTAGCCGCAATGGTCGACGACCTCTTCGAACTGTCCCGTATCCAGGCCGGGGCGCTGGCCCTGACGCTGTCGCGGGTGTCGGTGTACGACCTGGTGGACGATGCGCTCGCCGGAGCCGGGCCGCTGGCGCGGGCGAGCGGGGTGCGGCTGGTGGACGGCGGGGTGGTACCGCTGCCGGTGCGGGTGGACGCCCAGCAGATCACCCGCGTACTGGGCAATCTGCTGGTGAATGCGATCCGTGCGACACCGGAGGACGGCACCGTCGCGGTCAGCGCGCGGCACGAGCAGGGCCGGGTGGTACTCGCGGTCGAGGACGGCTGCGGCGGCATTCCGCCGGAGGATCTGGCGCGGGTCTTCGACACCGGCTGGCGCGGCGGTGCGGCACGCACCCCGCGCGCGGACGGCAAGGGCGGCGCCGGGCTGGGGCTGGCGATCGTCCGCGGGATCGTGGAGGCCCATGAGGGCCGGACGACGGTACGGAACGCCGGGTCGGGCTGCCGCTTCGAGGTCGAACTGCCGTCGGCGGAGCAGCAGGTGGAGCCGCAGACGGAGCAGCGGACGGACCCGCAGGCGGAGCCGCCCACGGCATGAGCGTACGGCCGCCCGGTGCGCCTCAGCGCCGCGCCGCCGCCCCGCCCCGGCCCTCCGTCCCGTGGCCGGGCTCGTCGCGCTCCCCGCCTTGCCCCGCCGTCCCACGGCCCGGCTCGTCGCGCTCCCCCCGTTGCGCCTCGGCGGGGCGTACCGGCAGGTCGCGGACGGTCCGGATCGGCGAGAAGAGGAGAATCAGGGCGGCCAGCGGGACGCCCGCCGTCATGATCCACATGGCGGTGCGGACGCCCAGGGCGGAGCCGAGCGCACCGCCGAGCAGCGCACCGAGGGGCAGCGTGCCGTAGTTGAGGAACGAGGTGCTGGCGATGATCCGGCCGAGCAGCGCCGGCGGGCAGTAACGCTGCTGGAAGCCCGCCTTGAGGATGTTGCCGCCCACCACGCCCGCGGACACGGCGAAGCTGCCCGCGACGTACAGCACCGCTCCGGCGCCATGCGTGGTGAGCGGGATGAGCAACACGGCACTGGGCAGGCCCAGTTCGTACAGCAGCATGGCGCGGGCGGTGCCGAACCGGTCGGCGACCGTACGGACCGCAAAGGCACCCGCGATCCCGCCCGTACCGGCCAGCGCCAGCAGCCCGCCGACCGCGCCGGGCGACAGACCGACCTCGCGGACCAGGAAGACCGTCAGGAGGGACTGGTAGCCCATGAGCGCGAGGTTGGAGGCGGCGCCGAAGAGCGTCAGCGTACGGAACCACACATCGCCGGCGGCCAGCCGCAGCCCCTCGGCGACCTCCGCGGTCAGGGCCCGCGGGACGCGGTCGCGGGGGTCCGGGCGCGGCTCCCGGTGCCGGATGCCGAGCAGGCACAGCAGCGCGACGAGGAAGGTGACGGCGTTGGCGGACAAACCGCCTACGGCTCCCGCCAGTTGGGTGAGGAGGCCGCCCGCCCCCTGCCCGGCGATCTGCGCCGCGGAGGCGCTGCCGTGCAGCGTGGCATTGCCCTCGGCCTGGTCGGCCGGTGCGAGCAGGGTGGGCAGATAGGCGCTGTACGCGGTCTGGAAGACCACCGCCGCCGCACCGGCCGACAGGGCCAAGGCGATCAGCAGTCCGAGGCTCAGCCCGCCGGCCGCGGCGAGGACCGGGACGGCGCCGAACAGCACCAGCGAGAGCCCCGCGGCGGCCAGCATCAGGGGGCGGCGGCGCAGCCGGTCCACCCAGACGCCCACCGGCAGGCCGATGAGCAGCCAGGGCAGCCAGACGCAGGCGCTGAGCAGCGCGACCGCGAAGGTGGGGGCGTGCAGCGTGGCGATCGCCACCAGCGGCATCGCCACATTGGTGACCGCCGCCCCGAACTTCCCCGCCGTCTCGCCGCACCACAACAGCCGGAAGTCACGGTGGCGGCGCAGCAGTCCGCTCACTGCTCGTGCCGCTCCTTGCGCGGGAAGGACTGCAACTGGACGACGACCGGCCGCTCCTCCGCGGCGGCCCCACCGGATCCGCGCTGCGCCACATCCCGGTGCCGGGCGACCACCTCCGCCAACTCTTCGTTCAGCGCCGCGAGTTGTTCATGAGTCAGCCGCAGATCGTGCCACTGGGTGAGGGTGCCGGCATCCCGCCACTCCCGCTCCCAGTCCTCGGTCAGATAGGTGACGACCCGGTTGAAGTGCTGCTGGACGATTTCGTGCACATAGAGCGACAGCGCGCCCCGGGTGTCCGGATCGTCGCGGAATTCGGCGGTGTCGAGCCGGTGGGTGACATGGGCCGCCCGCCACCAGCGCTCGCGCTTGGTGCCGCGGCCGGTCTCCTCCTCGATGAAGCCGTGGTCGGCGAGGTGACGCAGATGCCAGCTGACCGTTCCGGTGTTCTCACCGAGGCGGCGCCCGAGCCCGGTTGCGGTATCCGGCCCGTCGAGCCGCAGCAGTTCCAGGATGCGCATCCGCAAGGGGTGAGCCACACCGCGCAGACTGCGGGCGTCCATCCGGCGGGTCGGGGGCGCGGCGGACGGTGTCGGCCGGGACGGGTGCTGGTGCTGGTGCTGGTGCTCCGGGGCGTCGGTCATGGACGGCAGCCTAGAGTCGCAGAGACTTCTCTGCACAGGATTCTCTGCAGAGAAGTGTCTGCAATGAGCGGGACCGGCCACACGGTCGAAGACCGGGACGTGTCTTTCGGTCAGCCGCGACCCCGGGGGCGATCCGAAAGACATGCCCTAGGCATCGCCCTTGCCCTGGCCCTGGCCCCCGCTCCCGTCCCCGTCGTCCTTCCCGTGCACCCACAACGGATGCTCGCGTCGGGCCCATTGCGGGTCGACGGAGCCGGTGCGCAGGCCACGGCGGGACTCGGGGTCGCCGTACGCCTTCCAGACATGGCCGGCGATCACGAGGATCACGGCGAGCGCGAGCCAGTCGTGGACGAAGGTGGCGCCGGTGCGCCAGACGAGCGGCGCAAGGTGGGTGAACCACATCAGCAGGCCGGTGCCGAGCATCACCAGGACGGCGCCGGCGATCCACGCGGCGTAGAGCTTCTGGCCGGCGTTGAACTTGCCGGCCGGGCGGCCCCCTCGGCGACGCAGTGCGGCGCGCAGCCACTGGCGGTCGTGCGGGCCGTAGCGGTTGAGGCGGGTGAGGTCGGCGCGCAGGGCGCGGGAGCCGAGGCCCAGCAGCAGGGGGACGGGCAGCAGGATGCCGGACCACTCGTGGACGGTGACCATCAGGGCGCGGCGGCCGACGAGTTCGGCGAGGAAGGGGAGGTAGAGGCAGCCCGCGGTGAGGACACAGACGGCCATCAGGGTGGCGGTGGCGCGGTGCACCCGGTGCTCGGCGGGGGTGAAGCGGAGGACGCGGGGGCGCGCCGTGGTGGGCTCGGACCGGGCCTCAGGTGGTCGGGGCATCGTCGCGTCCGTTCGACCGGCCGACCCAGGCGTCGACGTCATATCCGAGGTTCTCCCAGTATCCGGGCTGTACATGGTCGGTGACGGTGATCCCGGAGAGCCACTTCGCCGACTTGTAGAAGTACATGGGCGCGGCATAGAGGCGCACCGGACCGCCGTGCGCATGGGCGAGCGGCTTGTCCTGCATCCGCAGGGCGACCAGGACGTCGTCGCGGCGGGCCTGTTCGAGGGTGAGGGATTCGCTGTAGGCGCCGTCGAAGCAGGTGAAGCGGACGGCCTTGGCCTCGGGGCGGACACCCGCGGCGTCGAGCAGGACGGAGAGGCGTACGCCCTCGAAGGGGGTGCCGGGCACCCGCCAGCCGGTGACGCACTGGACATCGCGGACGAGCCGGGTCTGCGGCAGCCGGCGCAGATCGGCGAGGCGGTAGCCGGCGCGGTGGCGGACCAGGCCGTCGACCGTGAGGCGGTAGGTGTGTTCGTCCTTGGCCGGTACGGAGCCGGTCACGGAGTAGTAGCGGAAGCCGCCGCCACCCGGGAGCAGACCGGTCAGGCCGGTGGGGTCCTGCTGTGCGGCGGCGCCGAGGGTGCTGTCGTAGGCGCTCTGCAGGAAGGGGGCCGCGGCGACACCGGCGGCACCGGCGGCGAGCATGCCGAGCACCACACGGCGGCCCACGGGGGTGCCGTGGCCGTCCTCGCCGCTGCCCGCCGCACGGGCCGGATTCGCGTCCTTGGTCACCCTCCGATTCGAACACCCTGCGGGCCCCGGGGCCAGTGTCCGGGCCCCGGCGTCAGACTTTCGTCATCAGCGCCGCGGGGTCACGGGGCGGCGGCGTCCCGGGCGCGGCACAGTGCGGTGGCCCGTGCGGCCCGGAACGCGCCTTCGCCGTCGCGGCCCGGGTACGACCACGGTGCGCGTGTGGAGTGCGGGCCGATCCGCTGGAACAGCGCGGCGGCCTCGGCCATCCTCCCTTGGTGGAACGTGGCATGGGCGAGGAAGTTGAGATCGATCTTGCGGCGCGGGTGCTCCTCGCCCTCCCACTCCAGCCACCAGTCGACGGCGGCCTGCAGGACGTGCCGGGCGCGCCGGGTGGACCAGTGACCCCAGTCCGCGGGGTCGGGGGGTGCCAGGCCCGCGGCGGCAAGGACGCGGTAGCGCTCGGCGTGCGCCACGACGGGCAGGAGGGCGAGCGGGGAGTCGGCGGGGGCGCGTTCCGCGGCGCGGGCCGCGAAGGTGTGGGCCGGGTGCCGCGGGTCGTCGCTGCCGCCGGCCCGCTGTTCGGCCAGGCAGGCCGTCATCAGGTGGTGAGCGTGGTGGTGGTCGCGGTGGCGGGCGCGCACCTGATGGAAGGCGTGGGCCCGTTCGCCCGGGGTGCCGGTGCGACGGGCGAGGATCAGCGCGCCGAGCCAGGGGGTGGGGTCGTCGGGCAGCATCCGGGCGGCCGTGGCACAGGCTTCGGCGGCGGCCCCGGTGCTGCTCTGGCCGCGCAGGGCGAGATGGACGGTGGCGAGGGCCAGGAGGGTGGCCGCGTCGCCGCTGTCCGGTTCGGCGAGCTGCCAGTCGCCGGCCCAGGCGGCGCTGCCGGGGCAGGTGGCCAGGACGGTTAATCGGTGGCCGCGCAGATCCCAGTCCGCACCGGTCCCGGCGAGCAGGGTACGCACCCGGGCCCACTGGCCGAGCGCCAACGCATCGGCCGCGATGGCCAGTTGGGCGTCGTCCAGGGCCGGGGTGAGCACCGGGGCACCCGGGCAGCGGGCGCGTTCGAGGGGCGGCGGCGTCGAGGGCGAAGGGGAAATCGAAATCACGGGTCAGGGACTCCATGGCGCGCCGCACCGGCCGCCTCACCGCACCGAGTCGTCCTCGGGGGGAGGGGGCCAAATCCGCGCACCTCTACAGAGGGTGATGACTTGGTCCGCACCAGTCATCACGCACAGCAAAGCGGCACGCAGAGCTCCGCGTCAAGACGGGAAGGGGAATGGCCGGATCCGCCAACCCCTCTTTCCGCATCACGGAATTGAGCGCCGCGCCACCGGAACTCGGCCGGGTGCGACGCCCCCCACGCCCCTCCTGCCCCTCCCGACCCTTCAGTACCGGCCCCTCCCCGCACCGCCCCGCGCGCCCCGCCCCCTCCCGCCCGTCAGGACACCGCCCGCGCCGCCGCCCGCCCCGCCGTCCGCCCGGAGAAGAGGCAGCCGCCGAGGAACGTGCCCTCCAGCGAGCGGTAGCCGTGCACCCCGCCACCGCCGAACCCGGCCGCCTCGCCCGCCGCGTAGACGCCGGGCAGCGGCGCACCCCCGTCGGTCAGCACCCGCGAGGAGAGGTCGGTCTCCAGGCCGCCGAGCGTCTTCCGGGTGAGGATGTTCAGCCGTACGGCGACCAGCGGGCCGGCCTTGGGGTCGAGCAGCCGGTGCGGGGCGGCGGTGCGGATCAGGCGGTCACCGAGGTAGCTGCGGGTCCCGCGCAGCGCCATCACCTGGAGGTCCTTGGTGAAGGGGTGGGCGATCTCCCGGTCCCGCGCCACGATCTCGCCGCGCAGCGCGTCCTCCGCTATCAGCGGCTCCTTGGTGACCTCGTTCATCCGCCGCACCAGATCGGTCAGCGAACGCTCGACGATGAAGTCCGCGCCCTGGTCCATGAACGCCCGGACCGGTCCCGGTGCGCCGGCCCTGGCCCGGCCCAGCACGCCACGGACGCTCTTGCCGGTCAGATCGGGGTTCTGCTCGGAGCCGGAGAGGGTGAACTCCTTCTCGATGATCTTCTGGGTGAGCACGAACCAGGTGTGGTCATGGCCGGTCCGCATGATGTGCTCCAGCGTGCCCAGGGTGTCGAAGCCCGGGAACAGCGGCACCGGCAGCCGCCTGCCGCGGGCGTCGAGCCACAGCGGGGACGGGCCGGACAGGATCCGGATGCCGTGCAGCGGCCAGATGGGGTTCCAGTTGTCGATGCCCTCCGTGTAGTGCCACATCCGGTCGCGGTTGATGATCCGGCCGCCGGCCGCCTCGGCGATGCCCAGCATCTTGCCGTCCACATGCGCGGGCACCCCGGACAGCATCCGCCGCGGGGGCTTGCCGAGCCGCTCGGGCCAGTTGGCGCGCACCAGTTCGTGATTGCCGCCGATACCGCCCGAGGTGACGATCACGGCCTGCGCCTTGAGCTCGAAGGCACCGGCCACCTCACGGCTGCTGGGCCTGCCGCGCTCGGCGTCCGAGGGCTCCAGGATCTCGCCGCTGACGGTGTCCACGCTCCCCCCGGTGCGCGACAGCCCCGTCACCCGGTGGCGGAAGCGCAGCTCCACCAGCCCGCGGGCGGCCCCGGCCCGCACCCGGCGCGCGAACGGGGCGACCAGACCGGGCCCGGTGCCCCAGGTGATGTGGAAGCGGGGGACGGAGTTGCCGTGCCCGGTCGCGTCATAGCCACCGCGCTCGGCCCAGCCGACGACGGGGAAGAGCCGTACGCCCTGCCGGTGCAGCCAGGAGCGCTTCTCGCCGGCCGCGAAATCGACATAGGCCTCGGCCCACTTGCGCGGCCAGTGGTCCTCGGGCCGGTCGAAGCCTGCCGTACCCAGCCAGTCCTGCCAGGCCAGCTCGTGGCTGTCGCGGATCCGCAGCCGGCGCTGTTCGGGGGAGTCCACCAGGAAGAGGCCGCCGAAGGACCAGTGGGCCTGCCCGCCGAAGGACTGCTCGGGCTCCTGGTCGAGGAGGATCACCTTCCGTCCGGCGTCCACCAGCTCCGCGGTGGCCGCCAGGCCCGCGAGCCCCGCTCCGATCACGATCACATCAGCGTCGTACGCCATCTCAGCTACTCCTCAACGGGGCACGCCGGGCGCCCCTGCCGCCGTGGTGGAACGATCCTCAGCGCACCCGACTGCCGCGTCAACCGTCGAGTTACCCAGCGGTACAACGGGACGCGCGGGAGAATGGTGGGTGACGAGGGCCACCCCACGCCCGCCGCCGGATGACTATCCTCAGGCGCATCCCCCCGCCCCGCGCGATACGAGGTGCGACGTGACGGTGATACTGCTCGCCCTTGGAGCGGCCTGCTGTCTGGGACTCGGCTTCGTGTTTCAGCAGGCCGCGGCGCAGCGCGCCCCGATGAAGGACTACCTCTCGGTCCGTCTGCTGCTCGACCTGGTGCGCATGCCCCTGTGGCTGGCCGGTATCGGCCTGATGGTGGTCGGGATGGCGCTCGGCGCGGTGGCGTTGGGGATGGGCGACATCACGCTCGTGGAGCCACTGCTGGCGACCAATCTGCTGTTCGCGATGGCGCTGTCGCGGCGGCTGACCCGGCAGCGGCTCGGCCGTAGCGGCTGGGCCGGGCTGTGGCTGCTGGCGGGCGGGGTGACGGCCTTCATCGTGGCCGGGCGTCCACAGGGCGGGCAGCGCAGCACCGACCATCTGTGGCAGTGGCTGATCATGGGCATGGTGCTGGGCACCGCCTTGCTGCTGGCGGCGGTCGCCAAGCGGGAGCGGGTGCATGTGAGCCTGGAGGCCGCCCTGCTGGGCATCGCGGCGGGCCTGATCTACGGGCTGCAGGACGCCCTGACCCGGATCAGTGGTGAGCATTTCACCGACGGCGGCTGGTCGGCCCTGGCCACCAGCTGGCAGCCGTACGCCATCGTCGTGCTCGGTGTGCTGGCGCTGGTGCTCGTGCAGAGCGCCTTCGAGTCGGCGCCGCTACGGCTGTCGCTGCCCGCGCTGACCGCCGCCCAGCCGCTGGCCGGTATCGCCTGCGGGGTGGGGTTCCTCGGTGACCAGCTGCAGGTGACGGCCGGGGCGCTGGCGTGGGAGGTGGCCGGGATCGTGGCCGTCGTCGCGGGCATCGTGCTGATCGGCAGCCATCCGGCGATGCCGCCGGGGTCCGGCCGGAGGGAGAGCGTGCGGGAGCTGCAGCCGCACTGACGCGCATCCGGCGCGGCCGCCTCCTTCGCCCGGCAGCTCCCCTCCCGGTCCCGCCGCTCCCCCGTCCGGCCCCATGTCCCTTCCCCCGTCCGGGGCTTTCTCGTGTACCGCTCCCCGCTTCGCCGCTCCCCCTCTTTCCGGTCCTTCCCCTCGGCCGCTCCCCCCGGTGCCGCCCGCCCCCGGTGACGGCCGCCGGCGGGTGCCGCGCCGGACCCGGGTGGTTGCATGGCTCCCATGACTGATCAGCAACCGCTCAACGCGGACGAAATCCTCGACGTCGTCGATGAGGACGATCAGGTCGTCGGGCAGGCCCCACGCGGCGAGGCCTACGCCCGCAGGATGCGCACCCGCTGCGCCTTCGTCCTCGCCCGGGACGACCGGGACCGGATCTTCGTCCACCGCCGCACCCCGCAGAAGCTCGTCTTCCCCTCGCACTACGACATGTTCGTGGGCGGGGTGGTCGGCGCCGGCGAGACCTATGACCAGGCGGCGCTGCGCGAGGCCGAGGAGGAGCTGGGGGTCCAGGGGCTGGAGCCGCCGCAACCGCTGTTCAAGTTCCTCTACGAGACGGCCGAGCACACCTGGTGGTCCGCGGTCTACCAGGTGCGCTGCACCCTGCCGGTCGCCCCGCAGGAGTCGGAGATCGAGTGGTCCGCGTTCCTGACCGAGGAGGAGCTGGTCCGGCGGCTCGACGAGTGGCCGTGGACGCCGGACGGGCTCGCCGCGTACCGAGAGCTGGTCGCCCGGCGGGAGGCGGGGGAGTTCTGAGGCGACGCGGGCGGGGCACGGGCCGGCCGATAGGGTTTCGGCCATGATCCTCACTGAGGGACTGCGGTCGGCCGGCGCGGCCGTACGGCTGTGGTTCTCGCCCGCGCGGGTCGGCGAGGAGGGCGCGACCCCCGACTACCGCTTCTCGCTCGCCAACGAGCGCACCTTCCTCGCCTGGCTGCGCACCGGGCTGGCGCTGATCGGCGGCGGATTCGCGGTGGACCAGTTCCTGCCCCGGCTGCACCAGGGGCTGCGGGTGACCTTCACCGTCGTCCTGCTGGTGGGCGGCGCGCTGTGTGCGCTGCGGGCGGTCAATCACTGGGTGCGCTGCGAGCGCGCGATGCGGCGCGGCGAGGACCTGCCGGTCACCCGCTTCCCCACGGCGCTGGCGCTGGGCGTCGGCGTACTGGCGGTGGCGGTGGTCGTGCTCGTCCTCCTGGGCCGGACCACCTAGCCGATGGCGGGCGGACCGCGGCCGGACGCGGGGGCGCCGCGGCCGGCCCCCGACCGGGACCCCGGGCTGCAGCCGGAGCGGACCAGACTGGCGTGGCGGCGTACGACGCTGTCCGCCACGGCGATGGCGGTGCTGGCCGCCCGTCAGCTGCTGCGGAGCGCGGCCCCTGGACCGGTGGAGGTGGTTCTGGCGGTGCTGATGGGGCTGCTGTGGATCGGGTTTGTGGCTCTGGCGCACCGCCGGATGCAGGAGATGGCCACCGGCCGCCCGCCGGGTCTGCCTCCGCGGACCGCTCTGCTGCTGGTCGGCTGCACCCTCGCGCTGGCGCTGTGCGGCGCGGTGATCCTGGTGGGGCCGGAGCACTGAGACGGGGCACGGTGCCGCCACGGCGGGCGGCGGCGGTACGGTGACGCGACCCTCGCGATTCCGGAGGCGGACCCCTCTCCGCCTCGGCCGCGGGGAATGAGGGACCACCGTACGAGGAGACACATCCGCATGGGCGACTCGGCAGCACGGAACACGCCGGAACAGACCCCGGCAGCACACACCTCGGCCGCACGGACCTCCGGGCCCGGCGCCACCGGACCGGACCCGGCCCAACCGCCCCGCGCCGGCACGCCCACGGACGCGCCACCCACCGACGGATCCCCCGTCCCCGAGCCCTACCTCACCGAACTCGCCGCCGGCGTCCATGCCTTCATCCAGCCGGACGGCGGCTGGTGCCTGAACAACGCGGGCTTCGTCACCGACGGGGACGCCACCCTGCTCGTGGACACCGCCGCCACCGAGCGCCGGGCGCGCCTGCTGCGCCGCCGGATCGCCGAGAGCGGCGCGCCGGCGCCCCGCATGGTGGTCAACACCCACCACCACGGCGACCACACCTACGGCAACTGTGTCTTCGCGCCCGAGGCGACGGTCATCGGGCATGCCTCCTGCCGCCATGAGCTGCTGGCCGCCGGGCAGCAACTGCACGCGGTGTGGCCGCAGGTGGAGTACGGCGACATCCGTCTGACGGCGCCGGAGGTCACCTACACCGACGAGCTGGCCCTGCACGTCGGCGACATCGAAGTGCGGCTGATCCACCCGGGCGTGGCGCACACCACCGGCGACACCGTCGTCTGGCTGCCCCGGCAGCGCATCGTCTTCGCCGGCGATCTGGTCTTCCACGGAGGCACACCGTTCGTCTTCATGGGCTCGCTCGCCGGATCGCTGCGGGCACTGCAACTGCTGCGCACCCTGGACGCGGTCACCGTCGTCCCCGGGCACGGTCCGGTGACCGGCCCCGAGGTGTACGACGGCATCGAGCGCTATCTGCAGTTCGTCCTGCGGCTGGCGCAGGAGGGCCGGGCGGCCGGGCGTACGCCGCTGGAGGTGGCCCGGGAGGCGGACCTCGGCCCGTTCGCCGGGCTGGCCGAGAGCGAGCGGCTGGTGGCGAATCTGCACCGGGCGTACGCGGAGCTGGCGGGGGCGGCGCCGGGTGCCCCGCTCGACGTGGTGGCCGGGTTCGGCGATATGACGGTGATGAACGGCGGGGTGCCGATGGCGTGTCACGCATGACCACGGCCGGGGGTGCCTGAGCCATCGGTGACAGGGGCGGTCGGGGCCGCCGGAATGGCGGAAATTCCTCGCGTGACCGACGCCCCACGCCCCGGCACTGGACTCCATACCGACTAGTCGGCATGATCGTGCTGCGACCGATCGACCGTCCACTCCGTACGGAGGAGCACGATGAGCAAGGGCACCCCTCCCCCGCAGTCCCAGGACCGGGAGGATCCTCCCGGCCTCGACCTGGAACGACTGCGCGAGCATCTGGACCGGGAGCGGCCGGGGCTGGCCGGCGGCCCGCTGCGGGCCCAGCTGATCGAGGGCGGGCGGTCCAATCTCACCTACCGCGTCACCGACGGTGCCGCCTCCTGGGTCGTCCGCCGGCCGCCGCTCGGCCATGTGCTGGCCACCGCGCACGACATGCGGCGCGAGCACCGCGTCATCAGCTCCCTGCACGAGACACCGGTGCCGGTGCCCGAGGCGCTGCTGCTGTGCGAGGACGAGTCGGTCGTCGGCGCACCCTTCTATGTGATGGAGCTGGTCGAGGGCGTGCCGTACCGCACGGCCGACCAGCTGACTCCGCTCGGGCCCGAGCGCACCCGGGCCGTGGTGCTCTCCCTGGTCGATACGCTCGTGGACCTGCACGCCGTGGACCCGGAGGCGGTCGGGCTCGGCGACTTCGGCCGCCCCGAGGGCTTCCTGGAGCGCCAACTGCGCCGCTGGGGCAAGCAGTTGAGCGCCTCGAAGAACCGTGATCTGCCGGGGATCGACGAGCTGCACGAGGCGCTGGGCCGGGCGCTGCCCGCCTCGCCCGCACCGGCCGTCGTCCACGGCGACTACCGCCTCGACAATGTCCTGATCGGGGCCGATGACACCCTCAAGGCCGTTCTGGACTGGGAGATGTCCACGCTCGGCGATCCGCTGACCGACCTCGGCCTGCTGGCGATGTACAGCTCGGACCTGGGCCTGCCGCAGTCGCCGGTCAGCACCACCAGCGGCGCCCCCGGCCACCCCTCACCGGCCGAGCTGATCGAGCGCTATGCCGCCCGCTCCGGCCGGGACACCTCCGCCATCGCCTGGTACACGGCGTTCGCCTGGTTCAAGCTCGCCGTGATCCTCGAAGGCATCCACTACCGCTTCACGCTCGGCCAGACCGTCGGCGCCGGGTTCGACCGGATCGGCGAGCTCGTCCCCGTCTTCATCGGCCACGGACTCACCACCCTGAAGGAAGGCTGAGCGACTCATGGACTTCGCATTCGACGCCCGCACCCAGGAGCTGCGCGAGAAGCTCCTGACGTTCATGGACGAGCATGTCTACCCGGCCGAGCAGACCGCCCACGAGCAGCGGGCCGCGCTCACCTCGCCGTGGGACACCCCGGCGGTCGTCGGGGAGCTCAAGGCCGAGGCCCGCAGGCAGGGCCTGTGGAACCTCTTCCTCCCCGACGCGGAGTACGGCGCCGGGCTGACGAACCTCCAGTACGCGCCACTGGCCGAAATCACCGGCCGCAGCCCGCAGTTGGCGCCCACCGCACTGAACTGCGCGGCGCCGGACACCGGCAACATGGAGGTGCTGGCGCAGTTCGGCGACGAGGCGCAGCGGAAGCAGTGGCTGGAGCCGCTGCTGGCCGGTGAGATCCGGTCGGCGTTCGCGATGACCGAGCCGGAGGTGGCCTCGTCGGACGCCACCAACATCGAGACCCGTATCGCGCGTGACGGCGACAGCTACGTCATCAACGGCCGGAAGTGGTACATCTCCGGCGCGATGAACCCGCTGTGCCAGATCTTCATCGTGATGGGCAAGACCGACCCGGACGGCGCGGACCTCCGCCGCCAGCAGTCGATGATCCTGGTGCCGCGCGACACCCCCGGCGTGGAGGTCAAGCGCGCCATGCAGGTCTACGGCTACGAGGACCACTGGCACGGCGGCCACGCCGAGGTGCTCTTCCATGACGTCCGGGTGCCGGCGCGCAATCTGATCGGCGAGGAGGGCGGCGGCTTCGGCATCGCCCAGGCCCGGCTCGGCCCCGGCCGGATCCACCACTGCATGCGGCTGATCGGCATGGCCGAGCGCGCCATCGAGCTGATGTGCCGCCGCGCGGTGGCCCGTACGGCCTTCGGCAAGCCGCTGGCCCAGCAGGGCGTGGTGCAGGAGTGGATCGCGGACGCCCGGGTGGCGGTGGAGCAGCTGCGGCTGCTGGTGCTGAAGACCGCCTGGCTGATGGACACCGCCGGCAACAAGGGCGCCCACACCGAGATCCAGTCCATCAAGATCGCCACCCCGCGCACCGTCGTGGACATCCTCGACAAGGCGGTACAGCTGCACGGCGCGGGCGGTGTCAGCCAGGACTTCCCGCTGGCGGAGTTGTGGGCCGGCGCCCGCACGCTGCAGTTGGCGGACGGCCCGGACGAGGTGCACCAACGGTCGCTGGCCCGCCGTGAATTGAAGCGCTACCTGTAGGGCGGGGCGGCCGGTACGGCAGCCGTGCCCGAGGGGGTGGGGACCTCGGGCACGGCCTGCGCACGACGGGAGCGCGGGGCCGCTGTCCGCCGGTCGGAGTCGGCCCCGGCCGGTGCGGACGCGCCGCTATCCTCGGGGGATGCGTATCGGAGAACTGGCGCGGCGGACCGGTGTCCCGGTTCCGACGATCAAGTACTACACCCGGGAGGGCATGTTGCCCGCGGGTGAGCGCACCGGTCCGAACCAGGTCCAGTACGCGGATTCGCACATGCGGCGGCTGAAGCTGATCCGTGCGCTGACCGAAGTGGGCGGCTTGTCCATCGCGGCTGCCGCCGAGGTGCTGACCGGAATCGACTCTCCGGGCAGCACCGTGCACGGCATGCTCGGGACCGCGCAGTCGGCGGTCAGCAGGGTGGCCGCCGAGCGGGGCACCGACGCGACGTGGGAGCGCGCCGAGCGGGAGGTCGCGGAGCTGGTGCGGCGGCACGACTGGGCGGTGCGGCCCGAGAACCCGGGGTGGCAGACGCTGGTGCAGGTCGTGGTGGCCTACCACGAGCTCGACCAGGCTGAACTGCTCGGCCTGCTCGACCGGTACGCGCAGGCCGCGGGGACCCTGGCCGCCGCCGAGCTGGCGGCATTCGACGGGGTCCCGGGCATCGACGCCCAGATCGAGGGTGCGGTGCTCGGGACCGTGCTGGGCGACGCGGCGATGGCCGCACTACGGCGGATCGCCCAGGAGGACGTCTCCCGGCGGGTGCAGGCGCAACCTCACACGGGGTGAACGGGGTCGCCGGCCGGTACGAGGTGATGCACCCGGGCCGGCGGCAGGTTGCCCAGCACCAGTTCCGTACGGAAGGTGTGCCGGTCGAGTATGCGGCGCAGTGCGTTCTGCCCGTCGAGGGCGTGGACGCGCGCCGATCCCCCGCTGAACGTGCGGCGCACCGTCGCCCCGCCGACGTAGCCGAAGAAGGAGAGGGTGCCGCCGGGCCGCAGGGCGCCGAGCAGCCGGTCGAAGATGTCCGTCGTGGTCGGGGCGTCGAAGTTCGCGAACGGCAGACCGCAGACGATCGTGTCGTAGGTGCCGAGTTCGTGCTCCTGCACCAGGCCGGTGAGGAACTGCAGCCGCGGGTCACTGCCGTAGGCATCGTGGAGCAGGTCGACGAAGCGTGGGTTGGCCTCGACCAGGTCGAGGGTGTCCTGCCGGCCGAGCGCGTCGGCGATATGGCGGGTCACCGCTCCGGTGCCCGGCCCCACCTCCAGGACGGCACGGGAACGGCCGGGGCTGGGGATGAGATAGCGGGTCAGGGCCCTGCCGAGCCGGGGACTGCTCGGAGCAATCGCGCCCACCTCCCGGCGCGTCCGTGCGTACTCCCGGAGAAACAGCGTCACTTCAGCCACAAGGCCACCCACATCGGTAGTGATAGCAGTACTATCGATACCGTAAGTTACGGACAGCGGATGAGGACACCCCCGGAGCCACAGCCGCCCCTTGAGTGTCGCCGCCCCCGAGCGCATTCCCACTGGTCTTGCGCGCAATCCAATAATTTTCCGGAAGATGCGGTGAAGCCCTTCGCGGCGTGGTGCGAGGCGGCCGGGCTCACCCCGGTGTGCCCGGTCCGATACCCACGGTGAGGGCGCGGGATCGCGCCACCCCCCGCACATGTGGCGAACGGAACACCGAGCGCGCCCGTGGCGGACAGCAGACATCCCGGCGCCACGCCCGAGGCGGCCTCCCACCCGGCGCAGGCGTGGGCCGGCACCGCAACGCCGTGGTCCGGCGGGGCCAGGGGCCCCGGACCACGGCGCTCGGTGCGCCCTCAGGACTACGGCCTCAGGGCGCGCAGCAGCAGGTCCGCCAGATGGTCAGCGACCTGCTGCGGGCTGAGCGGCCCGTCCTCGCGGTACCAGGTCCCCAGGTGGTGCACGGAGCCGAAGTGGTAGTCCACGACCAGGTCGGCGGGGATGTCGGCGGCGAACACGCCGGTGCGCTGGCCCTCCTCGACCAGGGCCCGGAACTGCTCGTGGTAGCGGCGCCGCTCCGCGCGCACCTGCTTGTCCTTCTCCGGACTGAGGTGGTGCATCGAGCGGAAGAAGATCTTGGTGTCGTCGAGGTTCGCGATGGTGGTGACGACCACATCGGCGGCGGCGTCGCGCAGTCTCTTCTCCACCGGCTCTTCGGCGCCCGCGAACTGGTCGAGCCGCTCCTGCTGGAGCCGCAGGACCCGGCCGTAGACCTCGTGGAGCAGATCCTCCTTGGAGCCGAAGTAGTGGTAGAGGGCGCCCTTGGTGACGCCCGCCGCATCGACGATCTCCTGGACGGAGGTGCGGTCATACCCCTGCTCGGCGAAGAGCCTCGTGGCGGTGGCCAGCAGCCGCTGGGCCACCGGCTTCGCACCACCGTTGCCGTTGCCGTCCTTCGTGCCGGCCATCGCCCTCACCTGTCCTTCGTGCCTAGTCATGCGCGGTGGCGCAGCTCCCGTCGGAGGATCTTGCCACTCGTGGTCTTCGGAAGCTCGGCCAGGATCTCCACCACACGGGGATATTTGTACGCGGCGAGCCGTGCCTTGCAGTAAGCGGCCAGCTCGGCGGGGTCCGGGGCGGTGCCGGGGCGCAGGCTGACATAGGCCTTGACCGACTCGCCGCGGTAGGCGTCGGGCACCCCGACGACCGCCGCCTCGCGCACCGCCGGGTGGCTGTAGAGGACGTCCTCGACCTCCCGCGGCCACACCTTGAAGCCGGAAGCGTTGATCATGTCCTTCTTGCGGTCGACGACGTACAGCCAGCCGTTGGCGTCCATGAAGCCGATGTCGCCGGTACGCAGCTCGCCGTCCGGGATGGCCTCGGCGGTGGCGTCGGGGCGGCGCCAGTAGCCGGGGACGACCTGGGGGCCGCGGACCGCTATCTCGCCCTGCTCGCCGAACGGCAGGTCCTGGCCGTTCTCGTCGGTGATCCGGACGACGGTGTCGGGGCCGGGCACGCCCACGGCGAGCGTGCCGGAGACCTTGTCGACCGGTGCCTGTTTGCCGGGCGGGACGCTGGCACAGGGGGCGGTGCACTCCGTCAGGCCGTAACCGTTGTGGAGGTAGGGGCCGAAGTCGGTGCGGAACTTCTCGACGAGGGCGGGCGGCAGCGGGGCGCCGCCCGAGGACATGGTCCGGAAGGACGCGAAGTGGTCGCGGGTGACGCCGGGGTGGGACATCAGCGCCATGTAGGCGGTGGAGGGCCCGACCGTATAGGCGGGGCGGTGCTCCACGAAGGCGTCCAGGACGACGCCCGCGTCGAAGCGGTAGGAGAGCGCGAGGGTGCCGGAGTTGGCGACACAGGCCGCCAGTTCGCAGACCATGCCGGTGATGTGGAAGAGCGGGGCGAGCGCGAAGTAGGTGGCGCCTTCGGGCAGGCCCAGGCCGGTGCGCTGGCGTTCCGCGTTGTAGGTGATGTTGCCGTGGGTGTTGGTGGCGCCCTTGGGGGTGCCGCTGGTGCCGGAGGTGTAGCTGATCAGCGCGAGGTCGTCGGCGGTGAGCTCGGGGTCGGCCGGCACCGCGCGGATCCGTCCCGCGGTGCGGGCGACGGTCAGCAGATCGTCGGCGCCCTCCTGCGGCCCGAGCCGTTCACCGCGCAGCACCCGCCGGTCGTCACGGGTCTGCAGGTCCCGTTCCCAGGCGGTGAGCGCGAGCCGTACGGACGGCGCCTCGGCGGCGGTGGCGCGCAGAAAGCCGTCCCAGGTGCGGTCGGCGCAGATGACGGCGGTGACCTCGGCGTCGTCCAGGATGTGCCGCATCTCGCCGGACTTGTACATGGGGTTGACCGGCACCACCACGCCGCCGGCCTTCCACACGCCGAGCAGTGCGAGCACGAAGTGCGGGGTGTTCTGCAGCATCACCGCGGCCCGCTCGCCGCGCCGGAAGCCGCGCTCGGCTAGGTGGGCGGCGATGCCGTCGGAGAGCGCATCGGTCTCGGCGTAGGACAGCCGGCCGTCGAAGTAGGCGAGCGCCGTACGGTCGGGGACCCGGCCCACCGCGGCCCGGAAGGCGTGCAGCATCGAGGGGGGCGGCTGGACGGGGGCGCGCTGGGCGTCGTTGAGCTGTGCCAGCCACGGCATGTCCTGGTAGGAGGTCATCGGGGTGCGGCCCTTTCTTCCTGATCGCCTGATCATCCCTGCGGGGGAAACACCTGGGTGACGCGGGGTGACGCGCCGGGCCCGAACCGGCCCGTCACCCGGCTCTGCCAGGGCGGGTCCGCACCGTCCCGCCGGGCTCGCGGCCCCGGCGGGACGGTGCGGCCACGCCCTAGGAGCGGCCCTCGGCCTGCTCCAACTTCCGCTGGAGGTGGTTCATACCGCCGAGCCAGCGGTCGGGGTCCGCCGCCCGCGCGGTGTAGTAGTCCGCGACCTCCGGGTGCGGCAGGACGAGGAAGCGGCCCTCCGCCATCGCGGCGAAGAGCGCCTCGGCGACGTCCTCGGGTTCCACGGCCGTCGGCGTCAGCACCAGGTCCCCGGCGGCACCGGTGGCGGCCAGCATGTCGGTGCGGACGCCCTGCGGGCAGATCGCGTGGACGTCGATGCCGCGGTGCCGGTAGGTCAGCGAGAGCCACTCGGCGAAGGCGTAGGCGCCGTGCTTGGTGACGCTGTACGGGGCCGCGGCGACCATGGTGAGCAGGCCCGCGGCGGACACCGTGGAGATGAAGCGCCCGCTGCCGCGCTCCAGCCACTCCGGCACCAGCTCGCGCGCGGCGCGGACGTGTGCCATGACGTTGACGTCCCAGGCCAGCGTCCAGTCCTCGTCAGACGCCTCGGGCCCGCCGCCGGTGCCGACCCCGGCGTTGGCGCAGAAGATGTCGATGCCGCCGCCGAGTGCTTCCCGCGCGGCCGGGACGACGGCGGAGGCGTCGCCGGCGAGAGCGATCGCCCCGATCTCCCCGGCGGTCTTCGCCGCCTTGGCCTCGTCCAGATCGTTGACCACGACCCGGGCGCCCTCGGCGGCGAACCGGCGGGCCAACGCGGCGCCGATCCCCCCGCCCGCCCCGGTCACGACAACGGTCTTGTCCCGTACGGCTTCCACGCTGGGTCTCCCTCGGTCGCGTCGATTCGGCTGACAGGCAGACTAACCAGTCGGTATGTCCTGGCGGAAGAGCCCGTTGCCGTACCGGCCAAGTCCGTTCCGCCACACCCCCGAGCGCGTTAGCGTGCACACGACACGGACCCGGTCGTTTCCCTGATCACGGAGGTGTGCGGATGGCTCTGTCGAGACGCGTTCTGCTCGGGCGGCTGGCGGCGACCGGAGCGGCCGGTGCGACGCCGGCCGCGGGCACGGGACCCGCCCGGGCGGCACGGCCGGCGCACGGCGGCGGGCGGCGGGTGCACACCGGCTTCGACCGGCTCTCCGCCGACGGCTACCGCCTCCTGGACGGCCGCAAGGCCGGCATCGTCACCAACCCCACCGGCGTCACTCAGGACCTGCGGCACATCGTGGATGTGATGCACGCCGACGACCGGGTGCGGCTGACCGCCGTCTTCGGCCCCGAGCACGGCTTCCGCGGCACCGCACAGGCCGGCGGCTCCGAGGGCCGCTACGACGATCCGGCCACCGGACTGCCGGTCTACGACACGTACAACAAGAGCGGCAGGGAACTCGCCGACATCTTCAGTGCCTCCGGTGTGGACACCGTCGTCTTCGACATCCAGGACGTGGGCGCGCGCTTCTACACCTACATCTGGACGCTGTACGACTGCATGGTCGCGGCGGCGCTCGCCGGCAAGCGCTTTCTGGTCCTCGACCGGCCCAATCCGGTCACCGGCCGCTCGGCCACCGGCCCGGTGCTCGACAAGGCGTATGCCTCCTTCGTCGGCCGGGAGCCGATCGCGCAGGCGCACGGGATGACGGTGACGGAGCTGGCGCTGCTGTTCAACGGCGAGTTCGTGCCGCAGACGGCCGGGCGCCCGGTGGAGCTGGAGACCGTCCGGATGACCGGCTGGCGGCGCACCGACTTCTACGACGCCACCGGCCTGCCCTGGGTGCCGCCGAGCCCCAACATGCCCACGCCCGACACCGCCCTGGTCTACTCCGGCACCTGCCTCTTCGAGGGCACCAACCTCTCCGAGGGGCGCGGCACCACCCGCCCCTTCGAGCTGCTGGGCGCGGACGGCATCGACCGGCGGTGGGCCGCTGCCGCCGCGGAACTGGGCCTGCCCGGCGTCCACTTCAGGGAGGCCTACTTCGCCCCCACCTTCTCCAAGTTCCAGGGCAAGACGATCGGCGGCGTCCAGCTGCACGTCCATGACCGCGAGGCGTTCGACCCGGTACGCACCGGCATCGGCCTCCTGGTGACCGCGAAGCGGGTCTGGAGCGGCTTCGCCTGGCGGCCGGACAACGGCATCGACCGGCTGACCGGTTCGTCGACCGTACGGAGGATGACCGACGCGGGGGCCGGGCCGGACGAGATCGCCGCCGCCTGGCAGGAGCACCTCGCCCGCTTCCGTGCCGTCCGGCGGCGGTATCTGCGCTACCCGTAAGGGTGTTGGGCCGGTGCCGGTCCGGGCCTGTCTCGGTCTCAGGAACCGAGACAGGCCATTTCGCCTATTGACTGGCCCCTACACCGAGCCGGAAAGTGCGCTGGTGAGCAGCGACGCGACAGCAGCACAGACATCAGCGCCCTCGCCGGTGAAGACGACCGGGCAGGGCGACGGCGGCGAGAGCCTGCGCCGGGTGGCGGTGGCCTCGTTCATCGGGACGGCCATCGAGTTCTACGACTTCTACATCTACGGGACGGCCGCCGCGCTCGTCCTCAACCAGGCGTTCTTCCCGACGCTCAACCCGGTCAACGCCACCCTCGCGTCCTTCTCCACCTACGCGGTGGCGTTCGCCGCGCGGCCGCTCGGATCGGTGATCTTCGGCCATTTCGGCGACCGGGTGGGCCGCAAGTCGGTCCTGGTCGCCTCGCTGCTGCTGATGGGGCTGTCGACGGCGTGCGTCGGGCTGCTCCCGGGCTATGGCACCTGGGGCGTCTGGGCGCCGCTGCTGCTGCTCGTGCTGCGCTTCCTGCAGGGCATCGGCCTGGGCGGTGAATGGGGCGGGGCCGCGCTGCTCGCCGTCGAGCATGCGCCGCGCAAGCGCCGTGGGCTGTATGCGGCCTTCCCGCAACTCGGCCCTTCCGTGGGGTTCTTCGCGGCGACCGGGGTGTTCTGGCTGCTGTCGGCCGTGCTCGATGATGCGGCGTTCCGCTCGTGGGGCTGGCGGGTGCCGTTCCTGCTGTCGTTCCTGCTGGTCGGTGTGGGGCTGTTCGTACGGCTGAAGATCAGTGAGACGCCGGTGTTCGCAAAGGTGCTGGACGCCCAGGAGGCCGGCAAGGTCCCCGCCGTCGAGGTGCTGCGCCGGCACCCGCGCGAACTCCTGCTGGGTGCGGGCGGCATGATCGTCGCGTACGGCCTCTTCTACACCGCCACGACCTACTGCCTCTCCTACGCCACGGCCGCCCTCGGTATCTCCCGCAACACCATGCTGGGGCTCTCCCTCGTCGCCTGCCTCTTCCTGGCGGCCGGTACCTGGCTCGCCGCCACCCGCTCCGACAGCGCCGGGCGCCGCAAGCTGATCCTCGCCGGGAGCGGCCTTGCGGTGGTGTGGGGGCTGGTGCTCTTCCCCCTGCTGGACACCGGACAGCCGGTGCTGATCGCCCTCGGCATCGGTGGTGCGCTGTTCTGCATGGGGGTGGTGTACGGCCCGATGGGCGCCTACCTGCCGGAGCTGTTCGGCGCGACGGTGCGGTACTCGGGCGCCTCGCTGGCCTACAACCTGGGCGGCGTCCTGGGCGGCGCGGTGGCTCCGCTGGTCGCCACCCGGCTCCAGGCGGTGTACGGCTCGGCCTCGGTGGGCTGGTACGTCAGCGCGATGGCGGTCATCTCACTGCTGTGCGTACTGGCGCTGCCGGAGACCCGGGAGCGGGAACTGGTCTGAGGTGCCGGTGGCACTGCGCGCTCACGAGCTCAGCCACCATCGGCCGCTCTCCCGGGAGAGCGCGTTCCACAGGAGGTTGAGGGGGTGTCCTGGGGTGTAGGAGTCCCGCTCCCCGCGGCGGGTGAAGACGCCGACGAGCACCTCGGTCCGGGGGCCCACCTCCCCGACGATCTCCAGCGTGCGCAGCCCGCCGGCCTCCGGGAGGCGGCCGTCCGCGGCTGCCTCCCCGATGCCGCGGGTGACCAGCATCGCCCCGCTCACCACTCCCGACCGCAGCAGTTCGAAGCCGTAGTGCGCGGCCTCGATCTCGGCCGCGACGGTCAGCTTCTGCCGGTATTCGGGGCCGTACCAGGAGGTCAGGAACCGGCCGATCAGACCGCGCGCCGAGATGACCAGCGGCAGCCGGGACAGGTCGCGGGCGCGGAAGGAGGTGCCGGGGAGCCGTTCCTGCGGCAGGTTCGTCAGCAGGGAGAGCCCGCTGCGCCGCCATTCCATGACCTCGTACGGAGCCAGCAGTTCCGCTTCGTCGCTTTCGGTGACCACGACGCTGCCGCAGACCAGGTCGAGTTCCTTGGAGCGCAGTTTGGCGAAGAGATCGCCGGTGCGGACATGGGTGACCTTCAGATCGACGTCGTCGCGCTCGTAGTCCTCGGTGACGCGTTCCACCGCGTCCAGCAGAAAGCCGAGGGTGTAGCGGGTGGTGCCGACGGACAGCGTCCGGCCGAGCCGGCGGCGGGCGTCGTACACACCGTCCGACCACTCCCCCAGCGTGCGCCGCGCCATCTCGACCAGCGCCTCGCCGGTCGCCGTGAACAGGGCGTCCCTCCCCCGTCCTTGCTTGAGGACCAGCTCCTCGCCGCACAGTGTGGCGAAGGTGCGGTTCATGGTGTCCAGCTGCTTTTGCACACTGGACTGCTCGCGGCCCAGCCGGCGCGCGGCGCCCAGCGCGGTCCCCGCCTCGTGGACGACGATCAGCGTGCGCAGCTGGTCCATGGTGGTATCCAGCAGCTCCTTCGGGTACTGCTGCGGACCTGACAAGGCCATCCGCCCCTACTCGCTTTCCCATCCCCTGGAATTCAGGACTGTGCAGCATAACCCCTGGGGAAATCCCGCCCCGAGGACGGCCGGAACCATCTGGGATTTATTGCGGAATTGGCCGGATGCATACGCGTAATCCCCGAAAAGGCCGTGCCCCGCCCGGAATTACCGCCTCCGGAAAGGACTGCGCACAGGCCCCGGGCGCGCGCCCGGGGCCTGCTGTTGGTGCGTACGGTCCGCCCGTTGCGTGGCGTCCGGTCCGCCGGTCACCTGAGGCGTCCGGTCCGCCGGTTACTGAGCCGTCCGGTCCGCCGGTCCCACCGCGGAACCGCTCCGCCCGGTTCCGCTACCGGTGAGTTGGGAATTCCACGACCTGCTGATAGGTCGGCCGGTTCTGCCAGCTGATGGTGTCGTGGGTCAGACCGCCCACCGCGCGGTGGATGATCGCATCCGCACACCACTGGTCGCCGGCCTTGCAGCTGTCGTCGCCCGGGTAGACCTGCTCGGCCGTCTTCCCGCTCGCCTGCTGGAGCGTGGCCAGCAAGGTGTCGCGGCAGGCGGACAGTTCACCGTTGCCGCAGTACGGCTGCGCGAGCGGACCCGCCACCTTGTCGCCGAGCACCGCACGCAGATCCTTGTCCGCATAGCTCCACCAGCCGTACTGGAACGCCGATCCGGCATGCGCCCCGGTCGGGCCGTGACCGGCCGACGGGGATTCGTCGATGGCGAGATTGGCCCGCACTGCGTCATAGAGGTCGCCGCCGAGGCCCGGCTTGAAGACGGCCTCGGTCATCAGCGGCCACCAGGCGTCCATGAGGCGTACGGCGTCCGGGTGGGTGTAGGTGTGCGAGCCCGCGGCGGTCTCCCGGCGCTGGGCGCCGTCCGCGCGCCAGGCCTCCAGCTGCTGGACCGCGGTCTTCAGCTTCGGGTCGGTGACGGGCTTGCTGTTGAGGACCCGCAGGAGTTCGGGCAGCACGTCCTCGCCGCGCAGATCGGTGACGGCGGCCTCGGACATGGCGCGGGTCAGCGACGCCCGGGTCACCCCGCCGTCCTTGGTCAGTGCGCGCACCCGGTCGTCCAGCAGATTGCCGCGGTGCACCGAGCCGTTGCCGAAGCCGGCCGAGTCGTAGTCCTTGGCCTGCTTGTTGTTCCACGAGATGTAGTAGTCCTGGTCCACCGACTGCGGATGCTGGTCGGGCGGGGTGTAGTCGGTGGTGTTGGTGGCCGGGTCGTAGCCCTTCCACTCGTAGGCGTCGTCCGCCTTGACGGGCAGTGAGGGATCGACGTCGGGGTTGCGGACCGGGTTGAGGCCGCTGTTGTAGAACGCGATGTCACGGGAGTCGGCGTAGAACCAGTTGAAGGCGTAGCCGATGTGCTCGGCGGCCTTCTGGAACGTCTTGGCGTCGCGTACGTAGGACGGGTCGTTGAACATCTGGAAGCCGATGATCGAGTCGGCCTCGTGGCGGTAGGTGGAGCGCTGTGCGGTGTAGGCGACGGGCTTGCCGTCGACGGTGGCGCGGTGGGTGACGGTCCCGTACTTCGTCCGGAAGACCTGCATCCGGTAGGAGCCGGCCGCCGTCGGGTCGGCGACGGTGGGCTTCCAGGAGTTGGTGTGCTCCAGTTTCTCCATGGGGAGGCAGGAGCCGCGGTAGCGGTAGGAGGTGGAGTCCTTGGTGGGCGCGGAGCCGTCCGCGTTGCACAGCTCCACGGCATAGGTGTCGGTGATGTCCTGGCCGGCGGAGGTGGCGCTCCAGGCATAGTCCTGGCCGCGGCCGAGCTGGATGTACATCCCGACGCCCGCGAAGGAGGCACCGCGGGCGCTGATGCCGGGCCCCTGGATCTCCTGGAGCATCAGCAGCTGGGGCGCGAAGTAGCCGGTCTGCGGGCCGAAGACGGCGACGGGGTGGCCACTCGCGGTGTGCTTGCCGGAGACCAGCAGGGCGTTGGACATCCCGCGGCGCTGGGTGGGGTCGAAGCTCCCCTTGGGCAGCACCCCGTCCTTGAAGAGGCCTTCCAGCTTCTGGTACTTCTTCGGCGCCTTGACCGGGTCCCGGGGCGGCGTCCCGCTCTTGACGGTGGCTGCGCCGGTGCGGTCGAAGACCAGCGGCTCCGGGGTGACCGAGCCGCGGTCGGGCAGCGCCGTGCCCTTGGCTCTGGCCGGTTTGACGGCGTACGGGAAGCTGCTGCCGTCGTGCACCGTCTTGGCGGCCTCGGGGTCGTTGCGCTCCCGGAAGGACTCCCAGACCTCGGTGCCCTTCTCGACGCCGTACTTCTGCTGGGCGGAGAGCAGCGCGAGGGCGGAGGGGACCTCGCCGCCTCCGCCGTTGCCGAAGAGACCACCGACCACAGAGGCGAGGGCTATCAGGTCGGTGAGCTTGAAGGGCTGGATCTCACCGGCGTTCGTAATGGCGTCGACATGGCCGGTGAGGACGTACTCACCGGGGAAGTAGCGGCCGTTCTTGGACTGTTCGCGATAGGCGTTGATGCCGTCGACATAGGCCTGGGCGTCATCCATGGCCAGTTTGCCGCGCTCGCCGTTGGCGTCGCGGATGTTGTCGACCTGGGACTGCAGATCGGCTTCGGTGTACGGCGCCTGCGGCCAGAACTGCTGCTCCAGGCCCTGGTTGGCGAGCGCCCCGCCGGCGAAGGAGGTCAGCTCGCCGCGGCCGATGTGGCGGAAGAGGTCCATCAGCCAGAGCCGGTCCTGACCCGCGGCGTAACCGGCGCCGTATTCGGTGCCGTAGCGGGTGGTGCCCTTGATGTGCGGCACACCGGTCTTCTTGTCCCGGGTGATGGTCACGTCGCTGCGGGGCGTGGTGACCTTGCCGACCTGGTCCTGGGGCACGCCGAAGGAGGCGTCGTTGAAGAACTGGGTGAGGGTGTCGTCGGTGAGCGACTGATAGCCGCTCGCCAGCGCGCCGTACGGGGCGAGTTGGTCGGTGGAGTGCTCGGGATGGGTGCCGAACAGCTTGTTGCCGAGGATCTCCATCAGGGTGGCGTTGCCGGTGGCGCCGGGCGGCAGGATGTCAGCGCACCGGCCCTGGCAGTAGTCGTTGGCGTCGTTCGGTGCGGCGGCCACGGCCGCGGTGGGGGGCGGTGCCAAGAACGTGGCACCCAAGGCGAACAGGGCCGCCGCGGCGGCAGCCCTGAGCCTTCCGGTACGTCGTCGCATTCCTGCTCCTCGATGGGGGTCCCCCCTGCTCGTGAAGAGCTTGGGGAAGGGTGGGCGGGACGTTACCGGCGGTTATCCACGGCCGGAAGATGAACAACAGTCAACTTTTGCTCTTCCGCCGGAGATTCCGCCAAGGCCGCCGCGCCGCTTCGGAACACCACCCCGGAACACCACCCCGGAGCGCACCCCCAAAACCGCAAGAAAGTTCGATGGATCCAGTCGGTGATCGGCTACGTCCCATCCCCGTCCAGTCGGATCCTCCCCACGGAGGTGGGATGAAATGGCCGGTTTCAGAGCCCTCGCAGAACAGGTCCGCAATCCACGACTCGTCGCGGCTCAGCGACGCACCGCCCTGCGCAAGTGCCTTGAACGCTTCGCCCCTTACGGGCACCGGGCGACCTGGCACCATCTGTGCACCCGGGCCGGTATCGCGACCCAGGACCGCGATCCGGATCCGGAGCGGCTGGTAGCCGCACTGACCGAGCTGGAAGAGGCCCGTACTCTCTGGCTCGCGTACGAGGAGGAGTTCGCCGCCCGGCGCCGCAAGGAGAAGCACGACGGCATCCGGCAGCCCGGCGCCATCGACGAATGGCACCGGCGGACCTGGGGCGGCTGTGACATCGTGCCGTGCGAGTCACCGCAACGGCACCCCGCGGCCCGCCTCGCGGTGGTGCTGCGCAACATGATCGTGGCGATGGAGACGGGGCTGCCGCGCCGGGATTGCCCGGTGTGCGGCGGCACCCGCTTCGCCTGGCTCCCGGAGTCGGTGGACGCCCCGGCACCCGGGCCGGCCTGCCGGCAGTGCGGGGTGCTGGCCCCGGTGTCCGTGCTGACGCACGAGGCGCTGACCGCAGCGGGCCGGGTGCACGGGCCGGGGGCGTTCGCGGCGGCCTGACCGGCGCCGGGGAGCGGCCGGGCGCCGCCGCACACCCAAAACGGACGGGATCAGGGCCGCTGTCAGACCCTGCTGTCATCATCGGAACATGCTTCAGGTCTGTCTCAACGGCGCCCGGACGGCGGCCGATTCCGGAGCGGTGCCGATGTCGCCGGCCGCCCTCGCCGATGCCGCGCGGCAGGCGGTGGCGGCCGGTGCCGAGGAAGTCCACGTCCATCCCAAGACCCCGTGCGGCCGGGATTCGCTTGCGCCGCGCGTGGTGGCCGCCGCCCTGGAGGCGATCCGGGCGGTGGTGGCGGTCCCGGTCGGGGTGACGACCGGCGCCTGGGCCGAGCCGGATCCCGTACGCCGGGCGGAGCGGATCAGATCGTGGACGGCGCTGCCCGACCACGCCTCGGTGAACTGGCACGAGCCGGGCGCCGAGACCGTCGCCGCGGCCCTGCTGGAGCGTGGCATCGGCATCGAGGCCGGCCTCTGGTCGGGGACGGACGGCGCGGAGCGGTTCGCCCGCTCGCCGCTCGCCTCCCGGGTGCTGCGGGTGCTGGCCGAGGTGACCGACACCGACGCCGGGTCCGCGCCGGCCACCGCGCGCGCCCTGCTGACCGCCGTGGCCGGCGCCGCGCCCGGCCGCCCGGTGCTGCTGCACGGGGAGGACGGCGGGGCCTGGCCGGTGCTGCGGCTGGCCGGCGAACTGGGCCTGGCCACCCGGATCGGCATCGAGGACACCCTCCTGCTGCCCGACGGCCGGCCGGCCGCCTCCAACGCCCAACTGGTCGCCGCCGCAACGTCTTCGGCACATGGTCTTCCGGGACGGTGACGTGCGAGGTACGTTCCGCCGCATGCGCGCGCTCGCCCGTTCCCGCACCGTCGCCCCTCCGGGATGGAGCCGATGGCTCGTCCCGCCCGCCGCCCTGTCCATCCATCTCGCCATCGGACAGGCCTATGCCTGGAGCGTGTTCAAACCGCCCCTGGAGTCCTCCCTCCAGCTGACCGGGACGGCCTCCGCTCTCCCCTTCCAGCTCGCCATCGTGATGCTGGGCCTGTCCGCCGCATTCGGCGGCACCGTCGTCGAACGCAACGGCCCCCGCTGGGCGATGTGCGTCTCGGCGGTCTGCTTCGTCACCGGGTTCCTGGTCGCCGCCCTCGGCGCGGCCACCGGCCAGTATTGGCTGGTCGTCCTCGGTTACGGCGTCATCGGCGGCATCGGCCTGGGCATCGGCTACATCTCCCCGGTCTCCACCCTCATCAAGTGGTTCCCCGACCGGCCCGGGATGGCCACCGGCATCGCCATCATGGGCTTCGGCGGGGGCGCCCTGATCGCCTCCCCCTGGTCCACCCAACTCCTCGGCTCCCTCGGCTCGGACGCCTCCGGCATCGCGCAGACCTTCCTGGTCATGGGCCTGGTCTACGCCGTCTTCATGACCCTGGGGGTGCTGCTGGTGCGGGTCCCCGCCGACGACTGGCAGCCGCCCGCCGCACCGCCCGCGGGGGCCTCGGCGGCCCGCCCGCTCGTCACCACCGCACAGGTCTCGGCCCGCAGCGCGCTGCGCACCCCGCAGTTCTGGTGCCTGTGGGTCATCCTCTGCATGAATGTCACGGCGGGCATCGGCATCCTGGAGAAGGCCGCCCCGATGATCTCTGACTTCTTCGCGCACACCGCGGCGCCGGTGAGCGCCCCGGCGGCGGCCGGATTCGTCGGCATGCTCTCGCTGGCCAACATGCTCGGCCGGATCGTCTGGTCCTCCACCTCCGACCTGGTCGGCCGCAAGAACATCTACCGGCTCTACCTCGGCGCCGGCGCCCTGATGTATCTGCTGATCGCGCTGGCCGGCGACTCCTCCAAACCGCTGTTCATCGCCTGCGCGATGGTGATCCTGTCCTTCTACGGCGGCGGATTCGCCACCATCCCGGCGTATTTGAAGGATCTGTTCGGCAGTTACCAGGTCGGCGCGATCCACGGCCGGCTGCTGACGGCCTGGTCCACGGCCGGCGTCCTCGGCCCGCTGATCGTCAACGCCATCGCCGACGGGGAGAAGTCCGCCGGCCACAGCGGCCCGGACCTCTACAGCACCTCGTTCTTCATCATGATCGGCCTGCTGGTGGTGGGCTTCGTCGCCAACGAACTGGTCCGCCCCGTGCACCCGCGGCACCATCAACCGCCCGCGCCCGGCGGGCAGTCCGCGGCCGAACCCGCCGCCCCGAAGGGAGCTGAGCAGTGACCACCCACCGCGCCCTCCTGTTCGTCCTCGTCTGGCTCTGGGTGGGCATCCCGTTCATATACGGCCTTTACGAGCTGACCCTCAAACTGAAACAACTGTTCATGGGCTGACCGCCCCCACCGGCATCGCGCCGGGCCGGCGTCGGCCCTCCCGCCCGTACGGCACCAGGGCCGTACGGGCACCGTTTGGAGAGGGTGGACGTCCATGGCCGAACTGCACGATCTGACCGCGCTCGAACAGGCCGAGGGAATCCGGTCGGGTGAGCTCTCCCCCGTGGAACTCACCGAGCACTATCTGACGCGGATCGAGCGGCTCGACGACTCACTCGGCGCGTTCCTCACCCGCACCCCGGAGATCGCCCGCAAACAGGCCTCGGACGCCGAGAGCGAGGCCACCGCCGCCCGCCGCGAGGGCCGGGCGCTCCCGCCGCTGCACGGCGTGCCCGTCCCCGTGAAGGACCTCAATCAGGTCGCCGGGGTGCGTTGCACGATGGGTTCCCGGGCGCTGGCCGAGCATGTGCCCACCGTCGACGACCATGTCGTCGACAAGCTGCGGGCGGGCGGCACGATCCTGCTCGGCAAGACCAACACCCCCGAATTCGGGCTGCCTTGCTACACCGAGAACGGCCTGGCGCCACCCGCCCGCACCCCGTGGGACCCGGCGCGCTCGGCGGGCGGCTCCAGCGGCGGCGCGGCGGCGGCCGTGGCCGGCGGTCTGGCGCCGGTCGCGCACGCCAGCGACGGCGGCGGCTCGATCCGTATCCCGGCCTCCGTCTGCGGGCTGTTCGGCATCAAGCCCAGCCGCGGCCGGGTCAGCGGCGGCCCGCTGCTGCACGACATCTCCGGCCTGGCCACCTCGGGCCCACTGGCCCGTACGGTCGCCGACGCGGCCACCCTGCTGGACGTCCTGGCGGGTGCCATGCCCGGCGACCCGTTCGCGGCCCCGTCGCTGCCGCCCGGGGAGACCTTCGCCGCGCACGCCGGCCGGGACCCCGGACGGCTGCGGATCGCCTGCCTCACCGAGGCGCCCGTCCCCGGCGTCGAGGTCCACCCCGACTGCCGCACCGCCACCACCGACACCGCCGCGCTGCTGACCGGGCTCGGCCATGAGGTCGAGGAGTTGTCCCTGCCGTCCGACGACGGCATCCTCCTCGCGTTCACCCGCGTCTGGTCGGTGCTGGCCGCGAGCCGCCCCGTGCCGCCGGAGGGCGAGGAGCTGCTGATGCCGCTCACCCGCCATCTGCGTGCCCGCGGCGCCGAGGTCTCCGGCACGGACTTCGCGCGCTCGATGTACGCGTTCCGGATTCTCGCCCAGTCCATCGCGGACGGCCTGATGCCGCCGGGCACCGGCTATGACGTGATCCTCTCGCCGACGGTGGCCGCGCCTCCGGCCCCGGTCGGCGGGCTGCGCAACGACGCCGACCCCCAGGCCGAGTTCTCCGCCATCGGCGCGTTCACGCCGTTCACCGCGCTCTACAACGCCACGGGCCAGCCCGCGGTGAGCGTCCCGCTGCAGTGGAACGCCGAGGGCCTGCCGATAGGGGTGATGCTGGCCGGGCGGTACGGCGACGAGGCCACCTTGATCGCGCTGTCGGCGCAGCTGGAGCGGGCCCGCCCGTGGGCGGGCCGTACACCGTCCATGTGGTGACGGAAGCCGGAGCGGGTGCGCCCGTCCCTCCCCGGGGCGGGCGCACCCGCGCTCACGGCTCGTCCGTACCGCACCCCCCTGCGCCCTGCTGGGCCGCGGGGTGCCGCTGGTCGCCGCAGGCGCGCTCCCGGGCCCCTTCCGGGTCCATGGCGCTCCGGTCGACCCGCAGCCGCCGTGCGCCGGGGCCCTGCTCACCGAGGTTGTCGTACGGGTTGGACAGCGCGCAGGTCTCCAGCGAGAGGCAGCCGCAGCCGATGCAGCCCGTCAACCGGTCGCGCAGTTCGACGAGTTGGCCGATCCGCTCGTCCAGTTCGGAGCGCCAGACCTCGGAGAGCCGGGCCCAGTCGGCGCGGTTGGGGGTGCGCTCGTCGGGCAGTTCCGCCAGCGCGTCACGGATCACCGCGAGCGGGATCCCCACCCGCTGCGCCGCCCGCACGAACGCGACCCGGCGCAGCGTGTCACGGGTGTAGCGCCGCTGGTTGCCCGCCGTCCGGGTGCTGCTGATCAGCCCCTTGGACTCGTAGAAGTGCAGCGCGGAGACCGCGGCACCGCTGCGCGCGGAGAGCTGGCCGACGGTGAGCTCATGAACCTTGTACGGAAGCTGGGGCACGGTTCAACCCTAGGACGTGTCCGCAAAGTCCCCTCGTCGCCCGAGCCGGGCGTACTCCGCGGGCCCGCACCGGGGGCTGCTCAGCCGTTGACAGCGGGTACCCGCACTCAGCATGCTGAGCAAGCGCTTAGTAAGCGTCGGCCGGTGCACGTCAGCGGCGGATGGATCCCGAGGAGGCGGACAAAAATGGCACAGCCCCGAGTGTTCGGATCGCTCGACGAACTGCGGGACGCAGTCGGTGAGGAGCTGGGCACCACCGACTGGCTGGAGATCGACCAGAAGCGGATCGACCTGTTCGCCGAGGCCACCGGCGATCACCAGTGGATCCATGTGGACCAGGAGAAGGCCGCGGCCGGCCCCTTCGGCACCACCATCGCGCACGGCTATCTCACGCTGTCGCTGCTGCCCGCCTTCGTACCGCAGCTGATGCGGGTCGACAACGTGAAGATGGGCATCAACTACGGCACCAACAAGGTGCGCTTCCCCGCCACCGTCCCGGTCGGCTCACGGCTGCGCGCCACGGCCAGGATCGCCGAGGTGACCGAGGTGTCCGGCGGCGTCCAGCTGGCCACGGTCGTGACGATCGAGCGCGAGGGCGGCGACAAGCCGGTCTGCGTCGCGGAGTCGGTCAGCCGCTTCTACCTGTAGGCGGGCGACGGGCGGGCCGCAGGCCGCCCCGGACATCAAGGTCCTGACGGCCTGCGGCCCGGCCCGCCCGTCCGGGGAACCCGGGCCGGTCTACCTCTCGCGGGAGGCGGCCCGGTCCACCGGCGCACCCACCATGCGCAGCACGAGGTCGGCATAGAGGGTGCCGACCTCGTCGGGCGTGCGCGGGCCCTGGGCCGTGAACCAGCGGGCGACATCCACGCACAGCGACAGCACCGCGAGGGTGGTGCCCGGCACATCGTCGGCGTGGAACTCGCCGCTGTCCGCGCCGTCCTGGATGATCTGCCGCAGCAGTCGGTCCGTCCGGCGGCGCAGGCCGGTGATCTCGGTGTAGTGCTCGGGACTCAGCGCCTGGAGTTCGTACTGGATGACCCGGGCGGTGGTGTGGTGCTCCGCATGCCAGCGGGCGAAGGTCCGTACGCCGTCGCGCAGCCGCTCGGTGGCGCTGCCCTCGGCTTCGGCGGCGGCGCCCATGATGCGCAGCGCCTTTTCGTGGCCGATTCCGCTGATGCGGTAGAGCAGCTCTTCCTTGGTCTTGTAGTGGATATAGAGGGCAGCCGGGCTCATACCGGCCCGGCCCGCGATGTCACGGGTGGTGGTGGCGTGATAGCCACGCTCGGCGAATGCCTCGACGGCCGCGCTGACCAGGCGCCGTGCGGCGTCCGGGGTCACCCCGGCCCACTCCTCGTGCTCCTCTTCGGCCCGCTCCGCCGCCGCACCCATCGTGTACCCCGCTCCTCGATCCGCCAGGGACCCTCCTCTGACGGATCGAACACCATATCGCGCCGCTGAGCAAGCGCTTAGGGTCTGGCGGCAGGCAGCCGGGATACCCGCGGACCGGCCGGTCAGAAAGCGGAGACCCCGGTCAACGCACGGCCGATGACCAGCTTCTGTATCTGGCTGGTGCCCTCGTACAGGGTCATCACCCGGGCGTCCCGCAGCAGCTTGCCGACCGGATACTCGTCGATATAGCCATAGCCGCCGAAGACCTGGAGGGCGTTGTTGGCGGCGCGCACCGCGGCTTCGGAGGCGAACAGCTTGGCCTTCGAGGCGGCGGTGACGAACGGTTCGCCGCGCTCGATCAGATCGGCGACCCGCCAGGTCAGCAGGCGCGCCGCGTCGACATCCACGGCGATATCGCTGATCAGCTCCTGCACCAGCTGGTGCCGGGCGAGGGGCTTGCCGAACTGCTCGCGCTCGCCCGCGTAGCCGAGCGCGGCGTCCAGGGCGGCCTGGGCGATGCCCACACAGCCCGCGGCCACCGACATCCGGCCCTTGGCCAGCGCGGACATCGCGACCGAGAACCCCTTGCCCTCGGGGCCGAGCATGGCGGCGGCCGGGACCCGTACGCCGTCCAGGACCAGCTCCGCGGTGGCCTGGCCGCGCAGCCCCAGCTTGCCGTGGATCTCGCGGCGCTCCAGACCGGGACTGTCCGCCGGTACGAGGAAGGCGCTGATGCCGTGGTGTCCCGGGGCGCCGCCGGTGCGGGCGAAGAGCAGCACGACATCGGCCCAGGTGCCGTTGGTGATGAACATCTTGGTGCCGTCGATGACGTAGTCGTCCCCGTCGCGCACCGCCCGGGTGGCGAGGTTGGCCGCGTCGGATCCGGTGCCCGGCTCGGTCAGGCCGAAGCAGCCGACCGCCTCGCCGGAGGTGAGCCGCGGCAGCCACTCCCGCTTCTGTTCCTCGTCGCCCCATGTGGCGAGGGTCTTGGCCACCAGACCCAGGGAGACCGAGACGATGCCGCGCACCGACGAGTCGGCGCGGCCCAACTCCTCGGTGACCAGGACGTAGGAGAAGTGGTCGCCGCCGGAGCCGCCGTACTCCTCGGGGACGGTGAGCCCGAGGAAGCCGAGGTCGCCGAGCTTCTTCACGATGCCGCGGTCGACCTGTTCCGCACGGTCCCAGGCGGTGGCATACGGGGTGATCTCACGGTCGGCGAAGTCCTTGGCGAGCTGCCGTACCGCGGCCTGCTCCGCGCTGAGCTCCAGGTTCATCTCGGGCCCCTTGTGGACGAGCACAGTTAATTAGCACTGCTAGTTTTTGGTGGGCAGGCTCTACTATGTGCGTCATGGCCCGACCCCGCAAGCCCCTTCTGAGCCGCGAGCGCATCGTCTCCACGGCGCTGGCGCTCATCGACTCCGAGGGGCTGCCGGCGCTCTCCACCCGGCGGCTGGCGGCGGAGCTCGGCGTGAGCGGGCCGTCCCTCTACAACCACTTCACGACCAAGGACGAGATCCTCGACGCGGTGGCCGACACGGTCATCGCCAAGGTCGATGTGTCGGCCTTCGGGGCGGGTGCGGACTGGCGCGCCGGGCTGCTCGACTGGGCCCGCTCCTACCGCGCGGCGCTCGCCACACATCCGCACATCGTGCCGTTCCTCGCCCAGGGCCCCGGCCGCCGCCCGGCCGGGCTGAAGATGGCCGACGCGGCGTTCGGCGGGATGGTCGAGGCGGGCTGGCCGCCCGCCCAGGCCACCAGGATCTGTGCGATGGTCCGTTACTTCGTGGCCGGCTCCGCGCTGGGCTCGTTCGCCCGCGGATTCGTCGACGACCCGGGCGCCTACGACCCCGCCGACTACCCGCACCTGGGCCAGGCCCACCTCCTGGCGGAGCATCAACGCCAGGTGGACGAGGGCGCGTTCGAGACCGGACTGCGGGCACTGGTGGACGGTCTGGCGCTGCAGCACCCGGAACTCGTACCGCCGAACGGCGCCTGACCGCGCAGCGCGGCTCCCCGGCGCACGGCCGCCGCCGCGCGGAGACCGGCCGCCGGGGAGCCGCCTGCGGTCACCTCTGCACGGGCGCCGCCTTCGGCCCGCCGCCCGGCTCGGCCCGTCCGTCCGGTCCGGCCGCCGCGGCGCGGCGGGTGAGCAGCCAGATGGACGCCAGCGCGATGACGGACAGCGCCATGATGTAGCCGGACACCGCCATCGAGGTGCCGCTCGCCTCCAGCAGCAGCACCATCAGGAACGGCGCGAGTCCGCCGCCCAGGATGGCGCTGATCTGGTAGCCGAGCGAGGCGCCGGTGTAGCGCATTTCGGCGGTGAACAGCTCGGCGAACAGCGCGGCCTGCGGGCCGTACATGATGCTGAGGAAACAGCTGCCGACGAAGGTGCCGACGGCCAGCCACAGCAGCGACGCGGTATCGATGAGCAGGAACATCGGCACCGCCCAGAGCAGCAGCCCGACGGCGCCGGCGGCGTAGACCCGCAGCCGGCCGATCCGGTCGGACAGCGCGGCGGCGGCCGGAATCAGGACGAGTTGGGTGAGGCTGACCAGCAGGGAGACGGCCAGCACGGAGGTGCGCCGCATCTCCAGCTCGCGGGTGGCGTAGTCCAGGACACCGGTGATCAGGATGTAGAAGGTGGCGGTGTTCACCGCGAACGAGCCGCCGGCCAGCAAAACCGTGCCGAGATGGTGCCGCAGGATCGTACGCACCGGTGAACGGCGCGCCTCGGCGGCCCGTTCCGTCGCCGCCAGCTTCTCTTCCGCGGCCCGGAATTCGGGGGTCTCCTCGACATGGGTGTGGATATAGCGGGCGAGGACCAGCACCAGTACGCCGACGAGGAACGGGAGCCGCCAGCCCCAGGTACCGAAGGACCGCTCGTCGGTGACCGCGCCGGCCAGCAGGAAGGCGGTGTTGGCGGTCATCACGCCGAGCGGGACGCCGAGTTGCACCAGCGAGCCGTAGAGGCCGCGCTTGCCCTCGGGGGCGTACTCGGTGGCCATCAGCATCGCGCCGCCCCACTGGGCACCGACCGCGAGGCCCTGCAGCAGGCGCAGGACGACGAGCAGGACCGGCGCGGCCAGCCCGATGGTGTCGTACGAGGGCAGCAGGCCGATGGCGGTGGTGGCCAGCCCCATCACCGTCAGCGCGAGCACCAGCATGGGTTTGCGGCCGCGCCGGTCGCCGAGGTGGCCGGCGATCAGACCGCCGACCGGGCGGGCCAAAAAGCCCACCGCGAAGGTCGCGAAGGAGGCGAGGACGCCGGCGGCCTGGCTGCCCGAGGGGAAGAAGGCCGGGCCGAGCACGAGGGCCGCGGCGATACCGAAGACGAAGTAGTCGTACCACTCGACGGCGGAGGCGAGGGCCGCGGCGGTGGCGACCGTGCGGCGGCTGCGGGAGGAGGGCGGGGCGGTGTCGCCGTGAGGCGCGGAGGGGGCCGTGTCCATGCGTGCACACTCCGAGGGGGTGCGGGAAGGGGAGGGGGGCGGCGCCGTGATGTCGGGCGACCGTACCGACCGGCCGGTACGCCGTCAACGGACCGCGCAGCACGAGTTTCCGACGCCCGGATGCGCGCGGGGCCGGGGCACCGCCTCCCGTGCCCCGGCCCGGCTCTGCTCGCCCTGCCCCGCCGTCTAGAACACGACCAGCGCGCGCCCGCCCTTGCCTGCCAGCATCGCGTCGAAGGCGGCCGGGATGCCGTCGAGGCTGATCCGCTCGGTGACCAGGGCGGAGAGGTCGAGCGCGCCGGAGCGGACGTGTTCCGCGATGACGGGGAGGTCGCGGGCGGGGTCGCTGTTGCCGTAGACGCAGCCGGAGAGGGTCCGGCCGAAGTAGAAGATCTCCAGGGCGGAGAAGGTCACCTGCTGGTCCTGCCCGCCGATGCCGACGACCGTCGTACGGCCGCCGCGCCGGGTCGCCGACCAGGCCGTACGGATGGTGTCGGCGCGGCCCACACACTCGACCGCGACATCGGCGCCGATGCCGCCGGTGAGCTTGCGGATGCGCTTGGCGGTGTCCTCACCCGCCACCACGAACTCCGTGGCGCCGGCCGCGCGGGCCAACTCCTCCTTCTCCGACGAGACGTCCACGGCCACGATCGGGCCCGCGCCCGCGATCCGCGCCGCCTGCAGCGTGGCCAGGCCCACCCCGCCGACGCCGAAGACCGCGACCGACTCCCCGGCCCGCACCCGGGCACTGTGGTGCACGGCGCCCCAGCCGGTGAGCACCGCGCAGCCGAGCAGCGCCGCGTCGGCGAGCGGCACGCCGTCCGGCAGCGGCAGCGCGGCCCGCGCGGGCACCACGGTCTCCTCGGCGAACGCGGCGGTGCCCAGGCCGGGGTAGAGCTCGGTGGCGTCGGCGGCGAGCGTGGCGTACGGAGCGTCCGCGGCGCTGCCCGAGCGGGCGCACAGCCAGGGCTCGGCCAGCCCGCAGAAGTGGCAGTCGCCGCAGGACGGTGCCCAGTTGAGGACGACCTGGTCGCCGGGGGCCACCTCGGTCACGCCGGGGCCGACCGCGGTGACGGTGCCCGCGCCCTCGTGCCCGAGGACGGCCGGGGCGGGCTGGCGCAGGGTGCCGTTGGACAGGGACAGATCGGAGTGGCAGACGCCGGCGGCGGCGAGCCGGATACGGACCTGGCCGGGGCCGGGCTCGGGCAGGTTGATCTCGGTGACCTGCAACGGGGCGTTGACGGCGGACAGTACGGCGGCGCGGACCACGGGAGAACTCCTCGGTGCGGAGGGCGGGGCTGGCGGGGCTGGTGGGACTGGCGGGGTGGGGGGCTGGCCGGGCGGCAGGAGTGGCCGGGGCCGGCCGGGGAGGGGAGCGGGTGGCGGCGGGGTGCGGTACCGGCCGTCCCCGCCGCCCGCCGGGTCAGAACTGCAGCGACTTGGTCTGCAGATATTCGCTCAGACCGTGCGGGCCCAGCTCGCGGCCGACGCCGGACTGCTTGTAGCCGCCGAAGGGGGCAAGGGGATTGAACCGGCCCCCGTTGATGTCGACCTGCCCGGTGTCCAGACGGCGGGCGAAGGCGGCCGCCTCGGCCTCGTCGCCCGCCCAGACCGCGCCGGCCAGGCCGTAGACGGTGTCATTGGCGATCCGGACGGCGTCGTCCTCGTCCTCGTACTTCAGGATCGACAGCACCGGGCCGAAGATCTCCTCCTGGGCGATGGCCATCTCGGGGGTGACGTCGGCGAAGACGGTCGGCGCGACGTAGTAGCCCGTCCCGGCGGGCGCCTCCGGGCCGCCCGCCACGACCCTGGCACCCTCGGCGATGCCCTGCTCGATGTAGCCGCGCACCCGGTCCCGCTGCTTGGCGCTGACCAGCGGGCCGACCCGCTCCCCGGGGGCGTACTTGGCGGCCGCTGCGGTCGCCAGCTCGACGGCCTCGGCGTAACGGTCCTTGTGGACCAGCATCCGGGTCCATGCGCTGCAGGTCTGGCCGGAGTTGGCCATGACGTTGGCGACGCCGACCGCGACCGCCTTGGGCAGATCGGCGCTGGGCAGGATGACGTTGGCGGACTTGCCGCCCAGCTCCAGCGCCACCCGCTTGACCGCGGCGCCCGCCAGCGCACCGATCCGCTTGCCGACGGCCGTCGAGCCGGTGAAGGAGACCAGATCGACGCCCTCGTGCTCGGCGAGCGCCTGCCCGGCGACCGGGCCGAGTCCGGTGACGAGGTTGAAGACACCGGCGGGTACCCCGGCAGCGTCGACGCACTCGGCGAACAGCTGGGCGACCAGCGGGGTGTCCTCGGCGGGCTTGAGCACCACCGTGCAGCCGGCCGCGAGCGCCGGGGCGACCTTGGCGACGACCTGGTGCAGCGGGTAGTTCCAGGGCGTGATCGCGCCCACCACGCCCACCGGTTCGTGCAGCACGGTGGAGTTGCCGATCTTCTCCTCGAAGGAGTACGTGCCGGCCAGTTCGGCGTACGAGCCGCAGACCGCGACCGGCACCCCGGCGTGCACCATCTTGCTGAAGGCGAGCGGCGAGCCGAGTTCGGCGGTGACGGTCTCGGCGATCTCCTTGGCGCGCGCGGCGAGTTGGTCACGCAGCGCGGCCAGCCGGGCCGCGCGCTCCTGGGGCGGGGTGGCGGCCCAGCCCGGCAGCGCCGCGCGGGCGGCGCGCACCGCGGCGTCCACGTCCTGGGCCGAGCCGGCCGGGACGGCGGCGATGACCTGCCCGTCGGCCGGGTTGACGACCTCGATCGTGCCGCTGCCCGCGGCGGGCCGCCAGCTTCCGTCGATGTACATCGCGTCGTGCTGCTTCACGTCGTGGTCCTCCCGGGCCGGCTACGGGTCATCCCACCCCCAAACTAGCGCCGGTAGTTTTGCGCGCGCCAGGGACCCCCCACGCCTGTGGCGTGATGGTCGCCACGCCCCCGGGGCGCGGCACCGCCGGCGGCAGCGTGCCCATTTCCTCGCTCACGCCGGTGTATCCCGCCGTGCCGTGGCCCGCGGCGACCGCCCGATCCCCGGCCCCGTTGGCGGCTCGCCCGCACCGCCCCGCGCCGACCCGGTGCGGGCGGCCAGCCCGGCGGAGGCCAGCAGCAGCGCCCCGAGCAGGACGAAGGGCGCGGCGGTGCCCGCCAGGCCGGCCAGCAGTCCGGCGCCGGCCGGGGCGGCGACCTGGCCGAGCCGGTTGCCGGTCAGGCGGAGCGCCAGCGCCGTACTGCGGGCCCGGTCGGGGGCGGCCTGGACGACCGTCGTCATCGACAGCGGCTGGCCGACGCCGAGACAGAAGCCGAGCGCGAGGAGCATCGCTGCCAGCGCCGCCACCGGGACCGGCAGCACCAGACCGCCGCACAGCAGACCGGCCAGCGCACAGCTGCCGGCCATCAGCGCGGTGCGTCCCAGCCACCGGATCATCGGCGTCATCACCAGCCGGCAGGCGATGGTTGCCGCGGCCCGCAGGCTGAGCAGCAGGCCGATGGTGGTGGGGGCGATGGCGCGGTCCTCGCCGATGACGGGGAGGTAGGCGGTGAGGATGTCGGTCGCGGAGAGCACGGCCAGGCTCATGAGGATGCCGGCCGGGACGCCACGGGTGCGCAGAATGGCGCGCACCGGAACCGGTGGCCCGGCCGTACGGTCCGCGGCACCCGGCGCCACGGCGCGGGTGCGCTGTTCGAGGCGCCAGAGCGAGACGTAGGAGACGGCGGCGACGGCGCCGGAGACGAGCAGGGCGGTGGCGCTCGTCGGGGCCATGTGGCCGTCGCGCTCGGAGATCACGAGGCCGGCGGCGGCCGGACCGATCAGCTGGCCCAGGGAGGCGCCGATGGTGAAGTGGCCGAAGTTGCGGTCGCGGTCCTCGGGGGCGCTGCGCCGGGCGACGATCGACTGGGCGCCGATGACGAAGCAGAGGTGCCCCAGCCCCATCACCCCGCTCCAGGCGGCCATCACCGGCAGCGAACCGGCCAGCCCGCTGAGCGCACAGCCACCGCTGATCAGCGCCACCCCGGCGACCAGCAGCGGGGCGCAGCGGCCGTGGTCGGTACGGCGGCCGAGCGGGACGGCGACGAGCAGCGGCAGCAGTGCGTAGACGGCGGTGATCACGCCGATGGCGCGTTCGTCGGCGCCCAGGGCGAGGGCCCGGTAGGAGACGGCCGGCCTGGCCATGCTCACCGCTCCTTGGGCGAAGGAGAAGGTGAGGACCAGGCGCAGCAGCCAACTCCTGCCGGGCCTCGCGGTATCCGGGCCGGTCATCTAGAAGATGCCGAAGAGCACACCGGCGCACAGGACCACCAGCGAGGTCAGCGCGGCCCACTTGACGGTGAACTTGGTGTGGTCGCCGAACTCGACCTTGGCCATGCCGACCAGGACGTAGACGGCGGGGACCAGCGGGCTGGACATGTGCAGGGCCTGGCCGACGAGGGAGGCACGGGCGATCTCGATGGGCGTCACCCCGTGGGCGGCGCCGGCCTCGGCGAGGATCGGCACGATGCCGAAGTAGAAGCCGTCGTTGGACATGAAGTAGGTCAGCGGGATGCTCAGGATGCCGGTGACGATGCCCATGTGCGGGCCGAGCGCGTCGGGGATGCCGCTGACCAGCCAGCGCGCCATGTGCTCGACCATGCCGGTGCCGGTGAGCACGCCGGTGAAGACGGCGGCGGCGAAGACCATCCCGGAGACGTTGAGCACGTTCTCGGCGTGCGCGGCGACGCGGGCCTTCTGGTCCTTCATGTGCGGGAAGTTGACGGTGAGGGCGAGCGCCGCACCGAGGAGGAAGAGGACCGGGATCGGCATGGCCTGCACGATCAGCAGGGTGAGCAGCGCGACGGTGAGCGCGGCGTTGAACCAGTAGAGCTTGGGGCGCAGGGTGGCGCGCTGCGGGTCGAGGACCTGGAAGCCGTCGTCGTCGGCGTGGTCGCCGGAGCCGGTGGCCGCGTCACGGTCGGCGTCGGCGTCGGCGTCGGAGCCGGTGCCCGCACCGCCGGTGCCGCGCTGCGGACCGTCGGGGGTGGCACCCTTGCCGCCCGCGCCGACCAGGACCAGCTCGCTCTCCTTCTCGTCCGCGGCCTCGGTCACCACCCGGGTGTCGCCGAGGGTCAGCAGGCCGAGCCGCTTGCGCTCGCGCCGGCCGAGGACGTACGCGAGGGCGAAGACCGCGACCAGGCCGACGGCCAGGGCGGGGATCATCGGGATGAAGATGTCGCCGGCGTCGAGCTTGAGTGCGGTGGCGGCGCGGGCGGTCGGTCCGCCCCAGGGGAGGGTGTTCATCACGCCGTTGGCGGTGGCGGCGACACCGGTCATGACGACGAGGCTCATCTTCAGCCGCTTGTAGAGCGGGTAGAGCGCCGAGACGGTGATCATGAAGGTGGTGGAGCCGTCGCCGTCGAGCGAGACGATCGCGGCGAGCAGTGCCGTGCCGATCACCACCCGCACCGGGTCGGCCTTGCAGAACTTCAGGATGCCGCGGACGACCGGGTCGAAGAGACCGACGTCGATCATCACCCCGAAGTAGATGATGGCGAACATCAGCATCGCGGCCGTGGGGGCCAGGTCGCCGATGCCCTTGATGACGTAGTCGCCCAGGTGCGCGCCCTGTCCGACCAGGATGCAGAACAGCGCGGGGATGAGCACCAGCGCGGCCATCGGTGACATCTTCTTCATCATGATCAGCGCCAGGAAGGCGGCGATCATGACAAATCCGAGGATTGTCAGCATTAGGGGTACCTCACGTTCGCCCTTGAACATCTGCCGGGGGGTGGCAGTTCAGGCGACGTTAGAGCCGGCAAACTTTTGTTAACAAGGTCTTGACGCGCGAGCAATACGAGCAAAACCCCAGGTCAATACAGATCTCATCGGACGGGCGTGAGCACAACCGGCAGTCCGTTGAGCACCGCGGTGCCCGACAGCGGGTCCAGCAGCCGCCCGGCGTTGAGCTGGTTGACATTGACGCCGGGGTCGGCGGCGGCGACCGTCAGCCGGGTGCCGGGACGGTGGTGGCCCCAGCCGTGCGGCAGGCTCACCACGCCCGGCCGTACGGCGTCGGTGATCTCCACCGGCACCTCCAGCTCGCCGCCGTCCCCCTTCAGCCGCGCCGTCCCGCCGTCGGCGAGGTCCAGCCGCGACGCGTCGTCGGGGTGCACCTGGACCGTGCAGCGGTTGCTGCCGCCGGTCAGCGCCGGGACGTTGTGCGGCCAGCTGCTGTGGGACCGCAGATGGCGGCGGCCGATGAGCAGCACCGAGCAGCCCCCTGACCGGAATCAGCCAACGGCGGACCACCGCGGCACGCCGCCGGCCCGGCACTCACCCGTCGCCCGCGTCCGCCCGGCTCTCACCCCTCCCCCGCGCCCGCCCCGTCCAAATAGCGCGCCAGGTAGGCCCGGAGCAGCTCCTTGGTCTCCGTGACGATGGCGGGATCGCCGGCCGGGTCGGTGCGGAAGGCGAGCTGGAGCAGCGCGTCGGCCGTCTCGACGCCGACCAGGAAGGCGGTGCGCAGCCGCTCGTCGGCGGTGTCCAGACCGAGCGGGCCGGCGAAGAGGGCACGCAGCCGGTCGGCGACCTCGTAATTGGCCTGCCGGGATTCGCGCGGGGCGGGGACGGTGAACTCCACCAGGGCGAAGCCCGGCACCGTCCGTTTCATGGCGAGGTATTCGTCGACCACCACATCCATCGCGTGGCGCCACTGGAGCGGCCGGTCGGCCGGGGCGGTCAGCCGGGCGGTGATGCGGTCCGCGTAGGCGTCGAGATTGCGCCGGGCGAGGGCCTCGGCCATGGCGCGCTTGTTGGGGAAGAAGCGGTAGACGGAGCCGATCGGGACACCGGCGCGACCGGCCACGGCCCGGGTGCTCAGCTCCTCGTATCCGGTCTCCTCCAGGACTTCGGCGCAGGCGTCGAGGATTCTGGCCAGGCGCTGGGCACTGCGCTGCTGGACGGGCGCACGGCGCAGAGGGGCCGGCGGTGTGGCGGGGCGGGGGTTCGGCTGCTGCACCCGACCATCCTGCCCGCCGTCCGGACGGACGGGGCGCCGTCGCCGCGATCCGGCCGACGCGGCCGGGAGTCTGCCGTTGACGGCCCTCCACGGCAATCCTAAGGTCTTGCATAGGATTCCTTGAGCGGCGGGAGCGCGCGATGGCAGGCACGGGCAACGAGCAGGCGAGGAAGACGGCCGAGGGGCTGGTGTACACCACCGGCTTCGGCAACGAGCACAGCTCGGAGGCCGTCCCTGGCGCGCTGCCGGTGGGCCGCAACTCCCCCCAGCGCGCACCGCTCGGCCTGTATGCCGAGCAGCTCAGCGGGTCCGCGTTCACCGAACCGCGCGACCACAACCACCGCTCCTGGCTCTACCGCATCCGCCCGTCGGCCGCGCATCCGCCGTTCGTCCGCGCCGAGCGGCGCGCCCTGCGCTCGGCGCCGTTCACCGACTGCACCCCCGACCCCAACCGGCTGCGCTGGAATCCCCTGCCCGAGCCCGCCGGCCCGGCCGACTTCCTGGACGGGCTGTGGACGCTGGGCGGCAACGGCGACGCCACCCAGCGCACCGGCATGGCCGTCCACCTGTATTACGCCAACACCTCCATGGAGCGGCGGGTGTTCGGCAATGCGGACGGCGAGCTGCTGGTCGTCCCGGAGCACGGCGGGCTGCTGCTGCGCACCGAACTCGGCCTGCTGCACACCGAACCGGGCGAGGTGGCCTTGATCCCGCGCGGCGTCCGTTTCCGTGTCGAGCTGGTGGACGGCACCGCCCGGGGCTATGTCTGCGAGAACTACGGCCGGCCCTTCCAGCTCCCCGACCTGGGCCCGATCGGCGCCAACGGCCTGGCCAACGCCCGGGACTTCCGCGCTCCGGTCGCCGCCTACGAGGACGTCGAGGGCCCCGTCGAGGTCGTGGGCAAGTTCTGCGGCAACCTCTGGACGGCCACCTACGACCACTCGCCGCTGGATGTCGTCGCCTGGCACGGCAACCATGTCCCGTACGTCTACGACCTGCGCCGCTTCAATGTCATCGGCTCGATCAGCTACGACCACCCCGACCCGTCGATCTTCACCGTCCTCACCTCCCCCTCCGACACCGCGGGGCTGGCGGGCGTGGACTTCGTGGCCTTCGCACCGCGCTGGCTGGTCGGCGAGGACACCTTCCGGCCGCCGTACTTCCACCGCAATGTGATGACCGAGTACATGGGGCTGATCGAGGGCGCCTACGACGCCAAGGCCGAGGGTTTCGTCCCGGGCGGCGGCTCCCTGCACAACATGATGTCGGCGCACGGTCCCGACCGGGAGACCTTCGACCGGGCGAGCGCCGCCGAGCTGCGGCCGCAGAAGATCGACGACGGGCTGGCCTTCATGTTCGAGACCCGCTGGCCGCTGACGCTGACCGAGCAGGCCCGGGACGCCGGCCATCTGCAGCGCGGCTACGACGACGTATGGCAGGGTCTTCAGCGCCATTTCCGCCTGTGACACCGGGGAACGCTTCGTGACCACCTTCGCTCCCGACTCGCTCGCCCTGAACCGCAAGCTGCCGCTGTGGTACCAGGTCTCGCAGTCGTTGCGCGCCTCCATACTGGGCCGCTCCCCCGAGGCTCCGCTGCGGCTGCCCACCGAGGACGCGCTCGCCGCGCACTACGGCGTGAGCGTGCTGACCATGCGCCAGGCCCTCAAGGAGCTGGAGGCGGAGGGCCTGATCAGCCGGCACCGGCGCCGTGGCACCTTCATCGAGCCGAGCGCCCAGCGCGGTGCGCCGGTGCGGCTGCTGGGCTCCGTGGACGCGATCGTGGCCCAGCAGTCCGGGATGCGCACCGAGCTGCTGGAGCACGGACTCACCGCGGTGCCGTCCGAACTGTCCGAGTATTTCCCGGACATCGCCGAGGTGGCCGGATTCCGCCGGCTGCGCAGCGACGAGGAGACCGGCGAGCCGACCAACCACGCACACAACTACGTACGCCCCGATGCCGCCGCGCGGATCGACCCGGCGGACCTGCTGCGCTGGCCGATGACGAAGGTGCTGCGGGACGCGGTGGGCGTACGGATCAGCCGGATCACCGACACCGTCGAGGCGCGGCTGGCCGACCCGGAGACCGCCCGGCTGCTGCAGGTCCCGCTGCTCAGCCCGATCCTGCACTACACGGGCATCACCTACGACGAGGACGGGCGCGCGGTCGATGTCGCGCGGATCCACTACCGCGGCGACCGCTTCTCGTTCACGGTCACGCTGGACGCGCACTGACCCGGCCCGCCGGCCGGCACCGGCACCGGGCCACGACGCCGCCGGGCCTCAGATCCGCTCCAGGCTCCGCCCCGTACTGCGCGGACCCAGCAGCGCCACGTCCAGGCACAGCAGCAGCATCAGCACCGCCGAGCCGGTGAACACCGCGGCCGCCCCGAGGTCGTTCAGCACGCTCAGCGCGACGAACGGCAGCACGACCGAGGTGAGCCGGGACAGTGAGTAGGCGATGCCGATCGCGCTGCTGCGCAGGCCGGTGGGGAAGATCTCGGTCTGGTAGACGTGGAAGGCGTTGGAGAACACATTGCTGCACACCGTCAGCAGAAAACCGAAGGTGACGATGGCCCAGGTGGCGGCGGCGAATCCGAAGACCAGACCGCAGCCGGCGATACCGAGCGCCGAGGCGATGATCAGCGTCCGGCGCTCGATCCGGTCGATGAGCGGGATGGACAGCGCGGAGCCGACCGGATAGCCGCAGAAGCTCAGCGCCGCGTACGACAGCGACTCGGTGACGGTGTGGCCCTTCGCCGTGAGCACCACCGGCGCCAGCGACCCGAAGCCGTAGTAGCCGACGGTCTGCAGCACCTGGAAGATCCACCACATGACGGTGCGCCGCCGCTGGTCGCCCCGGAACATCGCGGCCAGCGGCACCTTCCGTTCCGGAACGGTCTCCGCCTCCGGTACCGACGGCAGGCTGCCGCCGCTCTCCCGGGCCACCCGCTCCTCCAGCCCGGCCACGATCCGTTCGGCTTCCCCCTCGCGCCCGCGCACCGTCAACCACCGTGGCGACTCCGGGAGTTGGCGGCGCATCAACTGGATGAACGCGGCGCCCAGCGCACCGGCGACCAGCAGCCAGCGCCATCCGTCGACGCCCAGCGGCTGATGTGCGGCCACCAGCCGGGCACCGAGCAGCGCGGCGACCGGAACACCGAGGAACCCGACGGTGTACGCATAGGCGATATAGCGGCCGCGTACCGCCCGGGGCAGGAACTCCGCGAGATAGGTGTCCACCAGCACGAGTTCGGCGCCCAGTCCGAGACCGGACAAAAAGCGCAGCGCAAGGAGCCAGGACAGGTTCGGCGCGGCGGCGCACAGCAGCGAGAAGAACGAGTACGCCGCCAGGTTGATCATGAACATCCGGCGCCGCCCGAAGCGGTCGGCGAGCACCGACAGCACATTCGCGCCGACGAACATCCCGAGGAAGCCCGCGGCGATCACCCAGGATTTCGCGATGTGCCCGAGGTGCCACTGTTCGGCGAGTACCGCGGCCAGCACCCCGCCGAGAAAGATCTCATAGAGGTCGAAGAACGCGCCGATGCCGACGATGAGGGTGATCCGGCGGTGCCACCGGGACGGCGGCAGCCGGTCCAGCCGTGCCGCGGCCCGGATGCCGGGAGTCCCCCCGCGCCGTTCAGGCGTGGAGGAGGTGGTGTCCGTCATGGCGGTCCTCCCCTGAGCAGGTCCCGGCGCAGCACGGAGCCAGGTCCGCACCGCGTGGTCGGGCGTACGGCGAGGACCGTACTCCTTCAAGATCAGCAAGTGGAAGACCGCGTGCACGCCTGCCGGGGACGGTGAACGTGGCCTGCGGATTCGATATCGCCGCGGGGCCGGTGGATACCATGCCCGGGTCAACCGAACGGTCCGGGAGGGGCTCCGCGTGACGGCGAAGCAGGACGCGCCACGGCTGTCCGATCTCATGCCGTGGTCCGTGGCGCCGCTGCGGCTCGGCCGCTCCTGGGTGCTGGCGCCGGATCCGGCCACGCTGCGCGCCCGCTGGGCGGCACTGGTGAAAGCCGAGGACGCGGCGGCCCGCGAGCGGCTGTTCCGGCCGTCCCGGGCCCGTACCCTGCACTCCGCCGTCGGCCAACTGCCGGGCCAGGCCACGGCGACCGAGCGGCTGTACCGGGCGGACGGGCCGTGCCCCGAGCCGGTGCGGGTGGTGCACGGCCCCTTCGACCAGCAGTGGCTGCTGCCCGATCACCGGCTGATCGACGGCGCGCGGCCGGAGCTGTGGCGGGTGGCGGACGAACGGCAGCTTTTCGTGGTCGAGTGGGGGCACGTGCCACAGGCTCCCGGACCCGCGGTGGTGTGCTCCGCACTGCTGCCCGACGGCCGTTCGCCGGCCGGCCGGCCGGGACGGATCCGTCCGCTCTACCGGCGGCCCGGCGGTCAGGAGCCCAATCTCGCCCCGGGTCTGCTCGCTCTGCTCGGCCGGCGCCTGGACCGCCCGGCCGGGCCGGCGGATCTGCTCGCCTGGCTCACCGCGAGCGCCCACCACTCCCCCGACGGCTGCACGGTGCCGCTCACCGCCGACCCGGAGCTCTGGGACCGCGGCGTCGCGCTCGGCGAGCGGCTGCTGTGGTTCGCCACCCGGGGCGCCCACGGACGCGGGCCCGACGGCGGGCACGGCGCCGGGCGGCCCCGGATGCCGGGCGGCCGGCGCCCGTACGTACGCTCCGCACTCCCCGCGCGCGGGCTGCCCCAGGACGTCGCCTACGACCCGGAGGAGGAGGCACTGCTGCTCGACGACGGCCGGATCTCACCGGTGCCGCCGGGCGCCTGGGACTTCCTCGCGGGCGGCGTACGCGTCCTGGAGACGTGGCTGGCCGAGCGCACGGGCACGGCCGCGGCGGGGACGGAGGTGCCCGAGGCCGGTTCGCTGGCGGCGCTGCGCCCCACGGACTGGCCGCAGGAGTGGACCTCGGAGCTGCTGGAACTGATCACCGTTTTGGCGCTGTTGTCCGAACTCCAGCCGCAGTGCGAGAAGTTGCGGCGGAACACGGAGGACGGTCCGCAGCTGACGGCGGGCGAACTGCGGGCAGCCGGCATCGTCCCGGCGCCGGTCTCCGCACACCGCCCGGCCTCCGTGCTCGACCACCACGAGGAGGGCCCGGAGGGGCAGTTCGCGCTGCTGTGAGCGACCCGGCCGGGCCGGGGCCGCCGGCACCGGGTCGGCCTCCACCGGGCGGGACCGGCAGCGCGGCGCCATGGACAAAAAAACCACCCGTCGCAGAGCAACGGGTGGTGGGGAGGGGTGCGCCGGCCGGGCGGGGACGGGGCCGGGCGGTGGAGCGGGTGCCGCACGGCATCTCCGGGGCAAGGACTCCCGCCCCGGCGAGCACACCGACGAGCTGCCGGCGCACCGGGCCTGACGAGCGATCGGACCGCAGTGCCGCGCCGGGACGGTGTGATCGCCCGAGATGCCGCTTCAGAAGCGGATCAGCCGTGACCCCCGAACAGCGAGCGCCGCAGCCTGCGCAGCGGTGCGAACAGCGACACCCTGGCACTGCGGCCGTTCCTCGTTCGCGAGCGATCACGTGCGGTGAGCTCCTGCATCAGCGACGTCGCCCCCTCCGCGTCACGCTGCGGGACGGCGGGACCACCCAGCACCGCGAGATGACGGTCGAGACGCGCACTGGACGCACTGCTCCCGCAGTTGATGGCAGGGACTCGCGCCCTGCTACGCACTGTTATCTGTTCCATGACTCTCCCCACCCTACGAGGGCACCCGGCCCGGGCAGGGTAACCCTATCTCTCTTGGAGGACACGCGTGCAGACCGGTCAACGGATTCACCTGCCTCGCCTTGACGTTGACGAACACCATACGGAATGCCTCGTACACCGCATGGACCAGGGCGAGTTGAGCGTCAACGGGCTGCGCCGAAGCCCTGGGGAGCACCTGACGGGCCGCCAGGACGCACAAGGAGAGACCCGGATCCCGCTGCCTCTCCCCGGCGCCCGGCGAGCGGATGATTACGCAGCGGAGGCGAACACCGGCAGATAGCCGCCGGACTGTCCGGTGGCGGTGGGGTGGTAGGACTCCAGGACGGGGAAGGTCACGCTGTGCAGCCAGGCGCTGCCGGAGCACAGCTCATGGCCGGAGAACGTGGCGTTGACGTCGGCGAAGGTGAAGCCGTGGTCGGCGGCCCGCTTGGCGGTGACGCCGTTGATGTCGTCGGCGGCCCCGTTGATCGCGGTACGGGACTTGTCGGACAGGCCGGCGATACAGCTGCCGCCGATCTTGTAGAAGTGGGGATAGCCCACGACCACCACATGTGCGGCCGGAGCCTTCTGGGAGATGGCGCTGTACACCCCGTCGAGCTGACCGGGCAGGGTGTTGTCGATGTAGGCCCTGGCCTGGGCCACCCTGGCCAGGCAGGCGCTCTCGCCCTGGAGCGCACAGGTCGTCATGGTGTCGGCGAAACCGGCGTCGTTGCCGCCGATGGTGATGCTGACCAGGCCGGTGGAGCTGTTGAGCGGGGCGAGCTGACCGCTCAGAACGTCACCCGTTCGGGCGCCGGAACAGGCGGTGAACTGGAAGGAGGAGGGGGAATGCGCGGCGGCCCACAGGGCCGGGTAGGCCTTGGTGCTGCGCTTGCAGGAGCCGCTGGCGCCGTCGTAGCTGCCGGCTCCGACACCGGAGGAGTAGGAGTCGCCGAGGGCCACATAGCCCGTGGCGATGGGGAGTTGAGCGGACGCGGCGGCGCTCGCGCCGGTGAGCGCGAGCGCCGAGGTGACGAAGAAGGCGGATGTCAAGGCCGCGAATCGGGACAGTCTCATGGAACCTCCCTTAGCAGGATCTCTGCCACATTCGTCGTAGCAAAACTCGCCGGTAGCCGGAAGTGTCCATGCCAAAACTCATCAGCAGTTCACGGCAAATATGCCGATCCGGAGGGATATTCACGGCCCGTCACGCCCGTACCGGCCGCTTCCAGCACGGCCGACGACGGCGAGCGCACGGGTCCCTGCCGGGCGGCGCACGGGGGGTCCTCCGCGCCAGGGCCGGTGTCCGGCCGGCCGGTCAGTCCTCGGGGAGGTGTCGGCGGCGGGCGAGGCCGGGAACGAGGAGGGCGGTGGCCGCGATGAAGACGGCCACCAACAGGATCACCAGCGTCGGACGGGTCCCCAGCCCGAGCAGTCCGGCGCCGAGGAGGCCGCCGGCGAACATCGCGGAGACCGAGAACAGCCGGCGGCCCCCGGCGTGGCTGCCGTACCCCAGTTTCTTGTCGCGCCCCACCGGTGACCCGCTGACCAGGGCCGTCATGGCCCGGGTCTCCACCGTCGTCGTGAGGTCGGGGGCGGCGGCCCGTATGGCGGTGACATTGCGCATGCCCATCGCCACCGCCATCAGCCCGATGACGGCATAGCGCCGGCCCGGCGGCAGCGCCCGGGCCGGTCCCGACTCCCATGCGGCCGCCGCGGCGGCGACCAGCAGCGTCGCCTCCGTGGCCAGCGCGACCGGGAACCACTGGCGCTGCCGCGCGGCCAGCCCCGACTCCATCCGGGCCCCGAGCGCCGCGCCCAGGACGAAGGCGCCGAGCGACACCACCGTCGCCAGGACCGGCAGTCCGCCCTGCCCGGCGATACCGAAGCCGAGGAAGAGCAGATTGCCGGTCTGGGTGGCGGTGAAGACCTGACCGAGCGCCAGAAAGCTGACGGCGTCGAGCACCCCGGTGGCCACGGTCAGGCCCACCATGATCACCGTCAGGGCGATTCCGCTCGGCGGCTCCACGGACACGGCTCCTTCCGGCGGTCACCTCACCTCGCGGCACGTCCCCCCAGTCTCCGGACGGCCGCCCCGCACTGCCGCCATTGCGCCGTCCGAGGGCGGCCCGCCCCGTCCGAGAGCGGGCCCGTGGAACCCGCACCCCTCGTACGGTTGCGTAGGTTTCCGGCCTTCTTCGTGTCTTGACGGTGCTCCGAGCGTTGCGCGACATTGAGGCCCGGCATCCGGCGCTTATGGGGGGCAAAGCTGCCAATGCACACCAAGACCATCGCTCGTCACGGCTCGTACGACCGGCCGCCACCCGATGAACGGCCGATGAGCGCCACCGCGTCACTGGTCGCGGGGGCGGCGGCCGGCATCGGCGTCATGGGAGCCGTCCTCGCGCTCGCCGACATCGGCTCGCCCCTCCGTGCGCCGTTCACGCTCTTCTTCCTGCTGATGGCACCGGCCGCCGCGCTCGCCGCGGTGCTCGGCCGGATGGATCCGCTCGGCCGTGCGGTCGCCGCCGGCGCCGGGGCGCTGGCCGTCGATCTGCTGGTGGCACAGGCCATGCTCGCGCTGCATCTGTGGTCACTGCGCGGCGGCGTCCTCGCGGTGGCGGCGCTCAGCGGCGCCCTGTTGCTGGTCAGCGCGGTCCGACGGCGGGCCGGCCGGGCCCCCGGAAGCCGGGCGGGCTGAGATGGACGTGACGGTGTACCGCCCCGGCGAACTGACCGGGGCCGACCGGAGTGCCTGGACCGCCCTGCAGTCCCGGGCGCGGTCCCTGGGGGCGCCACAGCTGGCGAACCCGTTCCTCTCCCCCGAGTTCGCGCTGGCCGTCGGCCGCTGCCGGAGCGGGGTGCGGATCGCGGTGCTCCACCAGGACGGCGGGCCGGCCGCGTTTCTGCCCTTCCAGCGCTCGGCGCTCGGTACCGGGCGGGCGATCGGCCTCGGCGTCTCGGATGCCCAGGGGCTGGTGCACCGGCCCGGGCTCCGGTGGGACGCCCGGGAGCTGCTGCGGGCCTGCGGGCTGTCGGTGCTGGAGTTCGATCACCTGGTGGCCTGTCAGAACCCTTTCGAGACGGCCTCCTTCAGCGGTCACGCCTCACCCGTCATCGACGTGGACCAGGGCTACGAGGCCTATCTGACGGGGCTGCGGGCCCGGTCGCCGAAGTTCGCCCGGACCACCCTCGCCAAGGAACGCAAGCTCGGCCGGGACATCGGGCCGCTGCGCTATGTCCACGACGAGCGCGACCCGGCGGCGCTGCGGACGCTCATGCGGTGGAAGTCCGCGCAGTACCGCAGGACGGGGCGCAGCGACCGCTTTGCGCACCCCTGGATCGTCCGGCTCGTGCAGCAGCTGTTCCACACCCGTACCGCGTCGTTCGCGGGGCTGCTGTCGGTGCTGTACGCGGGCGAGCGGCCGGTCGCGGCGCACTTCGGGCTGCGTTCGGAGTCCGTACTCGCCTGCTGGTTCCCGGCCTACGACCCGGAGTTCGCGAAGTTCTCCCCCGGGCTGGTGCTGCATCTGCGGATGGCGCAGGCGGCGGCCGCCGACTCCATGGGGTATCTCGACCTGGGGCGCGGCGCGAAGGATTACAAGGACTCCCTCAAGACCCGTGAACTCGTGGTGTCCGAGGGGTGGGTGATGCGGCGGCATCCGGTGGCGCTGGGGCATCGGGCGCGGCGCGCGCCGGTGCGTGCGCTGCGCAATGCGGTGCTGGCCAGGCCGGAGCTGTTCGCGTCCGCAGACGGCCTGCTCAAGCGGGTGGGCCGGATCCGGTCGGGGCGATGACACCTCACCGGCAGCAGCCGTCCGCGCCCGTCTTTTCCCCGGGTTCAAGACGGCGCAACGGGGCGTGCGCCGGTGCATAAATACGGGCGTGCCCCCGAGTGCCCCGGTCAGTTGCCGCAAAGGGTATTTGACGTGGAAGGTCGTGCCCTACAGTCCCAGTCATCAATACCGACGCACATCCACCCGCATCGGACGATCATCGCAAGACGGCTCTTGGGGAGAGCCCGAGCGACACGATGAAGCGACCGGTGCGGTGCGCGGTGGGGGGGGTCCCGTGCGCTCGGTCTTCGCTGGCTGATCACAGCTTGCCGATGACCGGGGCACGAGCCGCGCAGCCGGAAACACGTATGCCAGCTCGCCCTGTTCGGACGGTGATCCCTGCCGTGCGACCGGGGTGTGAACCCCCCTTTCGACCCGGATAACCACACGGACCGCCCGGGGGTGGGCGGTCCACCGGACGAGAGGGCAAGAAACCCGATGAGCTCGTTCCTTCGCCCGGCCGATGCGGAAGAACCGCCGCTGACGCTGCTGCCGGACCAGGCCGTCTACCGTCCCGTTTCCTCACATCTGGCCATCGCTCCACCGGTCAGTGTCGTCATTCCGGCGATGAATGAAGCGGAAAATCTCCCGTATGTCTTCAAGACCCTGCCGGACTGGATCCATGAAGTGATCCTGGTCGACGGGAATTCCACCGATGACACGGTCCGGGTCGCCCGTGACCTGTGGCCGGGCGTCACCGTCGTACCGCAGCGCGGCAAGGGCAAGGGGGACGCGCTGATCAGCGGTTTCGCGGCCTGCACGGGCGAGATCATCGTGATGATCGACGCGGACGGGTCGGCCGACGGCGGCGAGATCCTCAGCTATGTCTCGGCACTGGTGTCCGGGGCCGACTTCGCCAAGGGCTCGCGGTTCGCCAACGGCGGCGGCACGGACGATATGACGCCCGTCCGCAAGCTCGGCAACCGCGTGCTCACGGCCGTCGTCAACACCAAGTTCGGCGCCCGCTACACCGATCTCTGCTACGGGTACAACGCCTTCTGGCGGCACTGCCTGGACGAAATAGCCCTGGACTGCGCCGGGTTCGAGGTCGAGACGCTGATGAACATCCGGGTGGTCAAGGCCGGGCTGCGGGTACAGGAGATCCCCAGCCACGAGTACAACCGCATCCACGGCGTCAGCAATCTGCGGGCGGTACGGGACGGACTGCGGGTGCTGAGAGTGATCCTGCGCGAGCGGGGCTCCCGAAGAAACCGGGCGGTCCGGCCGGCGCTGATCACCGGGAACACCCGGTGAGCGGGGCGAGACCGGCGGCCGGCCCGGCACCGCGGATCTCCGTCGTCATCTGCGTCCACACCGAGGACCGGTGGGACGACATCCTCGCCGCGGTGGCGTCGGTGGGCGACCAGTCCCGTCCCGCCCATGAGCTGCTGCTGGTGGTGGACCATCACCCCGCCCTGCTGACCCGGCTCAGGGAGCACTTCAGGGGCGCTCACGCGGGCGCATCCGCTTCCGGTGCTCCCGCAACTCCCTTGCGGATCATGGCCAATTCGGGCCCCCGTGGGCTCTCCGCAGGGCGTAACACCGGTATCGCCGTGGCCGACGGCGAGATCATCGCCTTTCTGGACGACGATGCGGTGGCCGAGCGGGACTGGCTGCGCCACTTCGCGGCGGCCTACGCGGATCCGGCGGTGATGGCGGTCGGCGGACGCACCGAGCCGGTCTGGGCGTCCGGCCGCCGGCCGGTGTGGTTCCCCGAGGAGTTCGACTGGGTGGTGGGCTGTACGTACCGCGGTCTGCCGCCGGGCACGGTGCGGGTGCGCAATGTCCTGGGCGGCAATGCGTCCTTCCGCAAGGTGGCGTTCGAGCGCGTCGGCGGGTTCGCCGTCGGGATCGGCCGGGATGCCGGCCGGCGGCCGCTGGGCTGCGAGGAGACCGAGCTGTGCATCCGGATCAGCCGCGCCCTGCCGGATGCCGTGCTGCTGATCGACGACCGGTCGGTCATCCATCACCGGGTCCCCGCCGAACGGGAGCGGTTCGACTACTTCCGCAGCCGGGCGTATGCCGAGGGCCTGTCCAAGGCACTGGTGACCCGCAGCGTCGGCGCGCGGGACGGGCTGGCGACCGAGCGGCGGTATACGACCCGGGTGCTGCCCGTGGGGGTGCTGCGCGGGGTCCGCGACGCACTGCTGCGACGGCCGGGCGGCGCCGGCCGGGCGGGCGCGATCGTGGCCGGGGTGGCGGCCGCGGCGGCCGGCTATGCGTGGGGCACCGTACGGGCCCGTGGAAAGCCCGTGGGAAGGACGGGAGTCGGGGGGCGGGCGGATGCCGAGGCCCTGGGAACGGCCCCGGCGCCCGAGGGGGCGGCGGCATGAGCGAACGCCCGCCCGCGGTGCCGATTTTGATGTACCACGCGGTGAGCGACGCCCCGACACCCGCCGTACGGGAGCTGTCCGTGCCGCCCGAGGCCTTCGCCGCGCAGCTCGCGGTACTGGCCGACGGCGGCTTCACCCCGCTGACCACCGCCGCACTCGCGGCGGCCTGGCGGGGCGGCGGGCCGCTGCCGGCCAAGCCGGTGCTGATCACCTTCGACGACGGCTACGAAGGCGTGTACCGGCACGCGCTGCCCGCCCTTGCCCGGTACGGCTTCCCGGCCACCCTCTTCGTATCGACCGGGTGGCTGCGCGGCCCGTACGACACCGGGGGCGCCCTGGACACCATGCTCGACTGGGACCAGGTGCGGAAACTGACCGCGGCCGGTGTGGAGATCGGCGGGCACAGCCACAGCCATCCGCAGCTGGACAACCTCGGTGACACGCGGCTGCGGCACGAGGTGCTGCGCTGCAAGGAGATCATCACCGAGCAGGTGGGGGCCCCGCCGGAGTCCTTTGCCTACCCGTACGGCCACTCCAGCCGGCGGGTACGGCGGACGGTGCGCGCCCTGGGGTTCCGGCAGGGGCTCGCGGTGGGCAATGCGCTCGCGGCCCGCCGTCAAGGGCCGTACGCCCTGGCGCGGCTGACGGTGCGGCGCCGTACGGACACCGAGGAGTTCACCCGGATCGTCGAGGGCCGCGGCCTGGTCCGCGCCTTCGCCCGGGACCGTGTGCTCACCCAGGGGTACGCGGTGGTCCGCAGGTCGCGGCAGGCGGTCCGGCTGTGCACACCGGGCCGCTGAGCACACCGCGGCACGCCCGCGGCGGAAGAAGCGGAAGTTGCGGAAGAAGGGGCAGCGGAGCCGGTGTCTGACACCACCACCAGGGCCGAGGAGCACACGGAACCGGAACCACCGGGAGGCGACGGCCGCAGGCTTCGCCTCCCGGGGCGGGGCGGCGGAAGTCCGCTGTTCCGCAACGCCTATGCGCTGATGCTCAACACCGGCGTCTCCGGGCTGCTCGGCCTGGGGTTCTGGCTGATCGCGGCCCGCTACTACACGGAGTCCGCGGTCGGCCAGGGCTCGGCGGCCATCGCCGCGATGAAGCTGCTGGCCGGGCTGACGGCGGTGACGCTGACCGGTGCGCTGGCCCGCTTCATCCCGGTCGCCGGGCGGCACACCGGCCGGCTGGTACTGCGGACCTATGCGGGCAGTTCGGTCGTGGTGGCCGCCGCCGCGGCCGTCTTTCTGCTCACCCTCGACCTCTGGGGGCCCTCCTACCGCTTTCTGCACGGGACGCTGAACGGCCTGGGCTTCCTTCTGGCCGTGGTCGCCTGGTCGTTGCTCACCCTGCAGGACGGGGTGCTGACCGGGCTGCGCAGTGCCCTGTGGGTGCCGGTGGGCAATCTCTCCTTCTCCACGGTGAAGCTGGGGCTGCTGGTGGTCTTCGCCGCCGCGCTCCCCACCGCCGGGGTCTTCGCCTCGTGGGCCGCGGCGATCGCGGTATCGGTGATTCCGCTGGGCTGGCTGGTGTTCCGGCGGCTGGTGCCCCGGCATGTGCGGGCCACACACCGCACCGCCCGGCCGCCGTCGCTCAAGGAGATGGGCCGCTTCCTGGCCGGCGACTACACCGGGTCGCTGTTCTCGCTGGCCGTGGTCTACCTCGTGCCGGTACTGGTGGCCTCGCAGGTCAGCGCGGCCGACAACGCGTACTTCTACATCACCACCACCATCGGTGGCACGGTCAATCTGCTCGCCCTCAACATGGGAGCCTCGCTGACCGTCGAGGGGGCCCACGACCCGGCGCAGCTGGCCCACCACACCCGGGCCGCGCTGCGGCGGATGGCCCGCATCATGCTCCCGGTCTGTGCCGTCCTGTTCCTCGGCGCACCCCATCTGCTGGGGATCTTCGGCCCGGGGTACGCGGAGGCGGCGACGCCGCTGCTGCGCTGGTTCGCGGTGGGGGCCGCGCTGCGGGTCGTGATGGAGGTGCACTTCGCCGTGCTGCGCGCCCAGAGCCGTACGTCCGGACTGGCCGCGCTGCAGGGACTGTTGTGTGTACTGGTGCTCGGGCTGACACTGGTGCTGCTGCCGCGGATGGGGCTGACCGGAGCCGGTGTCGCCGAGATCTCCAGCCTGACGGTGATCGTCGCGATCGCGGGCGTCCGGCTGAGCCGGGTGCTGCGCGGGGCGGTGTCCGCGCCACCCACCCGGACACCGGCGGGCGGGCTCGCCCCCGACGGGGATCTGGCGGATCTGGCCGTCCACGGGGACCTGGGGGATGCGGTGCGGGTGCAGGGGGCGCAGGGCGGACCGGCGGCCACCGCCGTGCGCCGCTCCCTGCTCGGGGGCGGACCGTCCCGCGCACTCCTCGTGCGCCTCCGGAGCCGCCCCGACCTCGCCGTCTGGGCGCTGCTGGCCACCGCGCTCGCGCTGTTCTGGCTGCCGCTGCGCGGGATGGGCGAGGCCGCGCTGGACCGGATGAACGGGCTCGGGCTGATCTCGGTGCTGCCCGCGGCGACGCTCGCCGGGGTGGTGCTGCTGGTGGCGGCCTTCGGCGCGGCGCTGTGGCTCTCCCGGCAGCGGCGGGCGCTGCTCGCCGCGGTGCTGCTGCTGACGGTGGTGGCGCTGCATGCGCTGCCGGCCGTACTGGAGAGCGAGCCGCGCTTCCCGACGGCCTGGCAGCATCTGGGTTTCCTGGACTACCTCGGCAGAACCGGCTCCGCGGTCCCGGACCTGGACGCCCGCTGGAGCTGGCCCGGCTTCTTCGCCGCGGTGCAGTTCGTCGCCGGGGCCTGCGGGGTCACCGACTTCACCGAGGTGCTGCGCTGGTGGCCGCTGACCGTGCAACTCCTCTACCTGGCACCGCTGTTCCTCCTTCTCCAGGCGGTACGGGCGAGCTGGCGGGCGAAGTGGTGCGCGGTCTGGCTGTTCGCGCTGTGCGGCTGGGTCGGCCAGGACTACTTCTCCCCGCAGGGGTTCACCTACCTCCTCTACCTCGCGTTCGTGGCGATCCTGCTGGTGTGGTTCCGCGAGCCACGGCCCACGTGGGGTATCCGACGGCCGGGCGAGGCGGAGGTGCGGCCGGCCGGCCGCGGCCAGCTGGTGACGCTGCTCGGCGTGCTGATCGCGCTGTTCGCGGCATCGGTGGCGGGCCATCAGCTCACCCCGTTCGTGATGCTCGGTGTGCTGACCGTCCTGGTGCTCGCCCGCCGCTCCAGCCTCTACGGCCTGCCGCTGCTGCTCGGCGTACTGGTCGTCGCCTGGGTCGGGTTCCTGGCCGAGCCCTACTGGTCGGGCCACTTCGACGAGCTGTTCGGCGGGCTCGGCGGCATCGGCGGCAATGTCTCCTCGTCCGTCACGGACCGGATCGGCGGCGGCGACCCCACGCACAAGCTGGTGCTCTACACCCGGGTGGCGCTGGCGGGCGGGGTACTGGCGCTGGCCTGCTGGGGAGTGCTGCGACGGCGGGCGACCGGCTTCGCCGAACGCGCGCTGCCGGTGCTGACCTTCGTGCCCTTCCTGGCGTTCGGGATGCAGTCCTACGGCGGCGAAATGGCGCTGCGGGTCTTTCTGTTCGCGCTGCCCGGCGCCGGTGTGCTGGCCGCACTGGCCCTGTTCCCGCGCGACACCGGCACCCGGCGCGGTCTCGGGCCGCTCGCCGCGCTGCTGACGGGCCTGATCCTGACCATCGGCTTCCTCGTCGCCCGCTGGGGCAACGAGCCGTTCGAACGGATCCGGCCGGGCGAGGTCGCGGCGATGGACTACCTCTACGCGCACGACCGGCCGACCGTGCGGCTGCTCTGGCTGAGCAGCGACCCCGTCAACAGCGTCACCCCGGCGATGCCCTGGGGCGCCAAGGACATGGAGCGGGTGCAGTACGAACCGGCCCTGGCGCCCCGCGATCCGGACCGGGTGGGCCCGGTCGTGACCGCCCTGCGGAACGCGGGGCCGCAGTCGTACCTCATCGTCAACCATGGCCAGTCGGAGTCGCTGCGGCTGGACTCCGGGTACCGCACGGACTGGGAAGCGGGGCTGCGCGCGGCCCTGGACCGGCGCCCCGAGCTGCGGCGGGTGCTGGCCAACCCGCAGGCGGCGGTGTACGAGCTGACGCGGCGCCCAGCGGGCGAGGTCCCGCCGCCCCGGCCGGGCCGGGCCGGGCCGCAGGTGACCTGGACCCCGTGGTCGGTGCTGGGTGCGCTGGCGGCGCTCGCCCTGACCGTGGTGCTGGCGGCCCGCGAGGTGCTCCGGGTGGCGGTCGCCCCGAGCGTGCGGCAACTGCACTGGATCCAGGGGCTGTTCTGGTTCTCGCTGCCGCTGCTGCTGGTGTTTCTGGCATCGCTGGTGCAGCGGTTCCTGACGATGTCGTGAGGGACGACGACGGGCCGGGGGCCCGAGACGTGGTTCGGCACCCTCAGGGCATGGACGGGTTCGGACGCCGTCAGGTCATCGGGAGCAGTCCGGGCGCCCGGACAGCAGGAGCGTCCGGGAACGGGGCACGACCGGGTCAGGTGCGGTCGATCCACCGCACCTCGTATCCGCCGAGGGCGACATCCTTCCCGTCCACTTTCACCACGGCACGGCGGTCCCTGGTGTTGACCAGCAGTGCCGTCCGGTCGTCGGCCAGCCCCCGGACCGTCGTCGCGCCGGTGTCGAGGTCCTGCGGCCGCTCCCCGGGCGGAAAGGCGCGGGAGAACCGGGACAGCAGGTCCATCATGGGCAGCTCCTTTCCCCCGTCGTCCAGTTCGGTGCTGGTCCACAGGCATCCGGGGCAGCGCTCCCCCTCGTTCTCCGGGTTCCAGTAGAACCCGCTGGTGGCGCCGCCGGCCGCCATCTCGATCAGGGCGGTGGCCTGCGTGGCGGTGCGCCGGCGCTCGCTCCAGCCGGCCCGGTCGTCGTTCCCGTCCGCGATCTCGACGTACCACTCCGCCCACCACAGCGGCAGCCCGGTCTCCTTGCGCAGCCACCGCCCCACGTCGGCGAATTTCCGGGCGGCGGTGAACGGGCCCGGGGCGTAACGGTCGTCCTTGCTGTAGCTGGAGCCGTCGACGACCAGGAAATCCGCGCCGGCCTTGTGCCGGTTCCAGTACGCGAGGGCGTCGAGGGTGCGCCGGTCGATGCTGCCCCAGGGGCCCTTGAGGCCGGAGGCGTAGGTGTCGTCGCCCGGGACATAGCTGTCCATCACCAGATAGGGCCCGCCCACCTGATTGGCGCTGTTCACCTTCTTCACCGCGCGGTGGACGAGGTTGTACAGGCGGGTGTATCCCTCGTAATTCCAGCGGCCCTTGGCGTCGTCGAAAAATCCCTTGAATTCGTTCCAGACGATGAAGTGCCGGACGTCCGGATAGCGCTGGGCGACCTTTCCGGCAAGCGCGGCGAAGTCCGCGTAATGCGCCGGTTCCGGGGCCTTTTCCAGGGTGCTCCAGTCGGTGTGGCCGGCCTTGCCGCCCTTCATCCAGTCCGGTGCGCAGCACAGGGTCAGCACGGGGGTGCCGCCGGTCTGCCGGATCAGCGCGAGACGGCGGTCCAGGTCGGCGAAGTCATAGTGGCCCCGGCTCGGTTCGGGGTTGTCCGCGCCCCAGCCCATCAGGTGCTGGTTCTGCGGCATCGGGTGGGCGGACAGCAGCCGGGCAGCCCGTGCGGTGGACTGATCGGTGCCGCGGTCCGCACTGAACTGGGTATGGGTGAACCCCCAGCCCACGGCGGGTCCCGCGCCGCGCGGGAGCGCGGGCCGCTTCCCGTCCCCGCCCTCGTCCCCCGGAATGGAACAGATGACCAGCAGTATGGCCAGCACCGCCGTCCCGGCCGCGATCGCGAAGCCCGGACCCTGACGTTCCCCACCATGACGTCGCACAATGGGCAGATTAGCCAGCGAACCAACCACTACGCCCGAGTTTCTGAGTAACAGTTCTGTTCTGGTACAGGGAAAACGCCGGGATAATCCGTGTACGTGGTGGGCCGCTGTGACAGATCATGGCGGCATGTATGCCGATCATGTCCAGCCGTCCGCCGCCGAGGAGTCACTTCCGCTCCGGCTGACCATGGACGACAGCGATTCGCCCTCCGATGTCGTCGACGCGCTCTTCCTGGGGCGGTTCGCCAAAGGAGAGCAGCCGTACGCCCGCAGCCGGTCCGTGGACCGGGTGAAGTCGGGTCTGACGCTGCTGCCGCCGGGCGCCCGGATCCTGCGCTCGGCGAAGGACGAGGACCGCAGCGCCACCCTCGCCGAGGGCGACGGTTTCACCGTGCTGGTCTCCCGCTGGAACCGCGGCGCCGATGTGACGGTCACCGCCGTCACCGACGAGCTGGCCGAGAAGGTGCTGGGACAGGTCACCGACGGTGCGCAGGACGAACCGGAGCCGCAGCCGGAGAACGTCCCGATGGGCTTTTGGTACTTCTCCCCGCGCCGCGGACCGCACCGTACGTCCCGGCAGATCTCGGCCGGCACCTGGGAGGAGATCCGGTCCAACTACACCGCGCCGGTGGCCGAGGCCATGGACGGGCTGATGAAGGTGGCGCCCGAGGAGATCGCCGGCCGGCTGCTGTTGCTGCACGGCCCGCCCGGTACGGGCAAGACCTCCGCGCTGCGCACGCTCGCCCGCTCCTGGCGCGACTGGTGCCAGGTGGACTGCGTCCTGGACCCGGAGCGGCTGTTCAACGACGTCGGCTATCTGATGGACATCGCGATCGGCGAGGACGACAGCACCGGCAAGGGCCGCTGGCGGCTGCTGCTCCTGGAGGACTGCGACGAACTGATCCGCGGGGAGGCCAAGCACGCCGCGGGCCAGGCGCTGTCGCGGCTGCTCAATCTGACGGACGGACTGCTGGGCCAGGGCCGTAACGTCCTGGTCGGGGTGACCACGAACGAGGATCTGGAGCGGATGCATCCGGCCGTGGTCCGTCCCGGCCGCTGTCTGGCCCGTATCGAGGTCGGGCCGCTGACCCGCCCGGAAGCCGTCCAGTGGCTCGGCACGGAGCAGGGCATCGGACGCGAGGGCGCCTCGCTCGCCGAACTGTACGCGCTGCGCCGCGGCACCCGGCCCGCGTCGGTCCCGGCCCAGGACCCGGGTGCCGATGCGGGGCTGTATCTCTAACCCACCCCTCGCCGAACCACAGCCTGCGGTCCGGCAACCGGCGCTGCCGCCGCTGCCGCCGCCGCGGAGTCCCCTCCGCGGAGTCACGTGCCGGTCAACCCTCCCGCAGGCGACCACGCCTTGGACTCCCGACCGCCCTCAGCAGAGGCCAAGAGTGGACAGTGCGCCCCATCCGCTTCACGAGTCCGGTCACGATCCGTCTGCCGGTCCGGACAACCGGTCCCCGTCACGTCACCGCAGGTCAGCCCACCCTTCCCCGCGGCTTCAGCGTTACCGGCGGAAGGTCAGGGGCAGGTAGCCGCCCCCCGGCGTAGCCCTCCACTTCGCCGAAGCGGGTGCCCTTCGTCCAGGCGTCGCGGGCCTCTTCGATGTCCTCCTGCGATCGCCCCACGAAGTTCCACCACATGAGGATCTTCTCCTCGAACGGCTCGCCGCCGAGCAGCATCAGACTGCTGTCGGAGTCGGCGCGCAGGGGCAGTTCGCTGCGCCCGCAGCCGAGGTAGAGGAGTGCGCCGGGGGCGAGGCGGACCCCGTCGACCTCGCTCTCGCCGGAGATGGCCAGCGCCGCGTACTCGAAGTCGGGGTCGACCGGCAGCCGGGCGTCCGCGCCGGCGGCGAGGGTGAGGTCGGCACCGGCCAGCGGGGAGTAGGTGGTGCCGGGCGAGGTGACGCCGGCCAGCTCGCCGAGGATGACCGTGGCCGAGAGTCCACCGCCACCGGTGATCACCGGCAGCTCGGTGTGGTGCTCGAAGGCCGGGGCGGTGTCGCGGTGTTCGCCGGGCAGCGCCACCCACAGCTGGGCGCCGTGCAGGAGCGGGCCATGGCCGAGCGGCGACTCCTCGGAGTGGGCGATGGCCCGGCCCGAGGTCATCAGGCCCAGCTCCCGCGGCCGTACGGTCTGCAGGCTGCCGAGGCTGTCGCGGTGCAGCACCTCGCCCTCGCGCAGCCAGCTGACGGTCTGCAGGCCCATGTGCGGATGGGGCGGCACCTGCATCCCGGGCTCCCCGACGATGTCGTCGGGGCCGTAGTGGTCGACGAAGCACCAGGCGCCGACCATCCGCCGGCCGAGGTTCGGCAGCAGTCTGCGGACGACGGTGCTCTCGCCGAGCGGTACCTGCTTGCCGGGCTGGACGTCGCGGACCGGGCCCGTACGGCCGTTGCCGCCGCACGGATGGGGCGCGGGTCTGAGTTCGAGGTTGCTCATGGCGCCACGATAGGCACGGCCGGGGGTGCGGTCCGGGCAGGCACACGAGGTGCCGGGCGATGATGCCCCGTCATGCATACAGCTCGCGCAGCCGTACGGACAGGCAGGTCACGCAGCCCTCCAGCTTCTCGAACTCGCTGATGTCCACGCCGATCGGCTGATATCCCAGGTCGGCGAAGAGCTCCGCGCTCCTGGGGGCACCGGCGGCCATCAGCAGCTTGCCGCCGCCGAGCAGCACGACATGTGCGCCGGACTCCTCGGGGACCGGCAGGAAGCGGGGGAACGCGGCCGGGTCGTCTACCAGGGGCGGGTGGCCGACCACCATGCCGTCCGGGAGTGCGGTCACCGCGGACTTGAGGTGCAGCACCCGGCTCACCGGTACCGCGACCACGCGGGCGCCCAACGGCTCGAAGGCAGCGCGGAGTTGGCGTACGCCGTCGGCGTTGGTGCGGCCGCCGCGGCCGACGTAGACGGTGTCGCCGATCTTCAGGACGTCGCCGCCGTCCAGGGTGCCGGGCGCCCGGATCTCGTTGACCGAGCAGCCCAGCGCCTCCACGGCCGCACGGGCGGCGGGCACCTCGGCCCTGCGGGGGCCGGCGCCGGGGCGGGCGAGCAGCGCGACATTGCGGAACACGACCATGGTGTCCTCGACGAAGACCGCGTCGGGGCAGTCGTCGGCGGGGTCGACCTCGATGGTGTGCCAGCCGTGGTCGCGCAGCACCTGGACATAGGCCTCCCACTGGCTCAGGGCGAGCGCGGGGTCGACCGGGCTCCGCTCGATATGGGTGACCAGACCTTCGGCGATGCGGAGGCCGGGACGGCGGACGAGCGCCTGCTTGCTGGGCATGCGGCTCCTTTCGGGCGTGAACTCGGCGGCTATGGTCAGGAGTCGGTGCGGTAGGTGGCGCGCAGGGCGTCCTCGACGGCGGCGAGGGCGGCACGGTGGTCCAGGCCCAGGCGCAGCGCGCGGCGGGCGTAGCTCTCGGCGGCCGCGGCGGCCTCCTTGTCCGCGGCCTCGCCGGCCGCCGCGATGAAGCTGCCGTTGCGGCCGCGGGTTTCGATCACGCCGTCGGTCTCCAGGGCGCGGTAGGCCTTGGCGACGGTGTTGGCGGCCAGGCCGAGGTCGTCGGCGAGGCCGCGGACGGTGGGGAGTTTGTAGCCGACCGGGAGGCCGCCGTCCCTGGCCTGGTCCGCGATCTGGGTGCGTACCTGCTCGAACGGCGCGGCGGCCGCCGCCGGATCGATGGTGATGGTCAAGGTCTGCGGGGACACGGTGGCGCTCCTGGTGCTGGTGGTGGGCGGGCGGATGCGCGACGGTCCGTACCCCTGGGGCCGTCCCCGGGAATGCGTGACGTGCTCACACCCGTCGGTGCGCGGTTTTGTCGCACCCATTGTGCGTCAGGAGGGCCCGCCGTGCGGGGAGGTGTCATCCCTCGGGGGGTGTCACGGGGTGTCACGGTGCGAGGGCGGTGCCCGTGGTGCGCGGCCGGGCGTTCCGATCGAGGGCCGGCTCGACGCCGGGCCGGAGGGGCGGATGCCGCAGGCCGCGCCGTCGGGCCTGCGGTGGCCTCCGCGGATGCCGCAGGCCGGTGGCCTCCGCGGTGGCCCGACGGCGATGCCCGCCCTCCACCACGCCTGCGGCTACCGGCCGTTCACCGGAACAGGGCGGTACGTGCGGGAGCTGACGGGGGAGGACCGGCGCGCCGTCCGTGCCCGCCCGTTCAGCCGCTCGGCCACGCCCCGTCGAGAGGGACCGCACGGGAGGGGGCCGACGGATCGTGGGCGACGGCGTCGCCGGGCCGGTGCCAGTGGAGCAGGAAGCGGTGGCCCGCGCGCAGTCCGTCCAGCCCGGCGCGGCAGTACGCGACCATGTCGTCCGGCAGCGCGTCCAGCCGGAACCACGCCAACTCCGCGCACTTGTCCGGCTCGCGGTTCCACGGCTCGCCGCCCGCGCCGTACGCCGCCTCGAAGAACCAGCCGATCCGGGGCCGCGCCGGGGGCGGGGCGCAGTGCTGCATGACGAGCGCGACCCTCAGGTCCTCGGGCGCCAGCCGCAGCCCGATCTCTTCCGCGGCCTCCCGGATCACGGCCTCCCTGACGTCCTCGCCGTCCTCCGCATGGCCCGAGGGGGCGTGCAGCAGACCGTCCGCATAGCCGGTACCGGCCCGGCGGGCGAGCAGCACCTCCTCGCCGCGGCGCAGGACGAGGTGGACATCGACCACCTCGGTGTGCCGGCGCGGGAGCTCGGCGATCAGCACATACCGCTCGTCGGCCACCTCCTTGCCCCACAGCGCCGGATCGTGCGAAAGGCTCTCCACGGAGGTCCGTGACACCAACGGCTCGACCAGGGCCGCGAGTTCGGCGGCCGGGATACCGATCGGGTCGGACTCGCCCCAGCGGCCCTCGACCAGCACCAGCCGGCCGCCGGGAGCGAGCAGCCCGGCCCAGCGGCGCAGCGCGGCCCGAGGATCGGGCAGCGCCCACAGGACATGGCGCACCAGCACGACATCGAACCGCCGCTCCCCCACGGGTGGTTCGGCGGCCTCCCCGACGAGAAACGCGGCGTCCCGGCCCGCCGGCTTGCCGCGCGCCTGGGCGATCATGCGCGGTGAGCGGTCGACGCCCGTGACCCGGTGGCCCTGCTCGGCGGCGAGCAGGGCCAGGCTTCCCGTGCCGCATCCCAGGTCGAGGACGTCGGCGGGAGAGGACGGGAGCCAGGAGCGCAGCCGGGCGGCCCAGGCGGAGCGGACGGCGGGGTCGCGCAGGCCGTGGTCGGGCTCGTCGTCGAAGGAGGCGGCGGCCGCTTCCCAGTAGGCGGCGTCGGTGGTGGGCAGGGTCGATTCCCCCTGGCCGGCAGGGAGGTTGAGGGGTTCGGCGGTGGGCTGAGGGGCCGGGTCGGCGGGCGCGTCGGTACTCATACGTCCATGGTGCCGTCGGCCACTGACAACGGGGCGGGGGAACGCGTTCCGGCCGCGTGCCGGGCGGCCTGCGGCGGGCGCCGGGAAGAGCGCCCGGACAGGGTGAGGGAGTACCGTTGTAGGGGCCGGTCGGATGCGACGGCGCCGCCCTGGAATGAGCGTCTGCCGCATGGTGGGACCGGCATTGGATTGGTCGGATGAGTGCCTCCCAGAGCAGCCGTCTCTCCGGAGACGGGGTCTTCGACCTCACACGGACGGCCGTGGTGATGGCCGATCGCGCAGGGGTGGCGCAGAGCTGGACCGAGGGCGCCGAGCGGCTTCTCGGCTATGCGGTGTCCGAGGCCGTCGGCAAGCCCCTGGCGGAACTTTTCGCCGGTGTGGGCGCCGGCTCGGAGCGGGACGGCAGGTGGGAGGCCCGGCTGGCGTCGGCGGACGGCTGGAGCGGGCTGGAGGCCGTACGTCACAAGGACGGGCACCGGCTCGACCTGGAGTTCCGTGTCCTGCCGATCATGGGTGCCCAAGAGGACTTCTCGCGTCTCGTCCTTGCCGCTGAGATGGCACGGACGCCCTGGTCAGGGGCGAGCCGGTCGTTCCTGGAGGGCATTCTCGGCATGTCGCCGATCGGTGTGGCCATGGTGAACGCCGATCTGCAGTTCGTCTGGCTGAACGACGCCCTGGAGCAGATGGGCGGCACCAGCCGCGAGGAGCGCCTCGGGAAGCGCCTGGGGGACGTACAGCCGGGCCTGGCCGTGGAATCCATCGAGGCGGAGATGCGCCGGGTGCTGCGTACCGGCACCCCCTCAGTCGGCTACGAATACCTGGGGCGCCCGCAGTCCGATCCGCAGCGGGAGCGCGCCTACTCCACGTCGTTCTTCCGTCTGGAGGACGAGGCCGGTCAGGTGCTCGGCGTCTGCTACATGGTTCTCGATGTCACGGAAAGTTATCGGGCCCGGCAGCGGATGACGCTGCTCAACAAGGCCGGTGAACGCATCGGCAGCTCGCTGGACGTCTGGCAGACCGCCCAGGAACTCGCCGACGCGGCGGTTCCGGACCTTGCCGACTTCGTCACCGTCGATCTGCTCGACGCGCTGCTCCCCGGGGAGGAGGCGGCGCCCGGTCCGCTCGATGTGGCGGATCTGCTCACCATGCGCCGGGCGGGAGCGCAGTCCGTCCGCGAGGGCTGCCCCGAGGCGGTGGTCGCCGTCGGGGAGCCGGCCGCCTATCCCCCGTCGGCGCCCGTCGTCCTGAGCCTCACCGAGGGCGACTCCACCCTGCTCCAGACGCTGGATCTCGCCGACGACGGCTGGGCGGCCGAGGACCCGGTCCGGGCCGCGCATCTGCGGGAGCTGGGCTTCCACTCGCTGATGGTGGTGCCCCTCCGGGCGCGGGGCGTCTTCCTGGGAGCGGCCGCCTTCGCCCGCTGGCAGCCCACCGGACCGTTCCAGCCCGACGACCTGGTGCTCGCCGAGGAATTCGTCGCCCGCGCCGCGATATCCATCGACAACGCCCGCCAGTACACCCGTGAGCACACCACCGCGCTCGCCCTCCAGCACAGCCTGCTGCCACGCGATCTGCCCGAGCAGTGCGCGGTGGAGGCCGCCTGCCGTTATCTGCCGGCCGATTCGCTCAGCGGGGTCGGCGGCGACTGGTTCGATGTGATCCCGCTGTCCGGGGCCCGGGTCGCGCTGGTGGTCGGTGATGTGGTCGGTCACGGGGTGCACGCAGCGGCCACGATGGGGCGGCTGCGCGCCGCGGTACAGGCGCTGGCGGACCTGGACCTGTCCCCGGAAGAAGTGCTGGCGCATCTGGACGACATGCTCAACCGGGTCGCCCACGACGCGAACGCCGACGACGGGGTCATCGGAGCCACCTGCCTGTACGCGGTCTACGACCCCGTCAGCTGCTCCTGCACCCTGGCCCGCGCCGGTCACCCCGCGCCGCTGCTCGTCGGTCCCGAGGGGGCCGGCCGGCTTCTGGAGCTGCCGACCGGCCCGCCGCTGGGGCTGGGCGGTATGCCCTTCGAATCCGTCGAACTGCCGTTGCCGGAAGGGAGCCTGCTGGCCCTGTACACCAACGGACTGCTGCTGGGGAAGGCCCTCGATCTCGACGAGGGGATCACCAGGCTGCGTCATGCGCTGGCCGATCCGCAGGCTCCGCTGGAGGAGATCTGCGAGACGGCGATCGGCGGTCTGCCGGACGGGCGGCCGGTCGACGATGTGGCGCTGCTGCTGGCGCGCACCCGGGCGCTGCCCCGGACACAGCTGGCCACGTGGGAGATTCCCGCCGATCCGTCCGCGGTCGGCGAGGCCCGCAGGACCGCGGCCGGCCGGCTGCGGGAGTGGGGTCTGGAGGAACTCGCCTTCTCCACCGAGCTGATCGTCAGTGAGCTGGTCACCAATGCCCTCCAGCACGCCTCCGGACCGATCGGCCTGCGGATGATCCGGGCGCGGGAGCTGATCTGCGAGGTCTCGGACGCCAGCAGCACCTCGCCGCATCTCCGCCATGCGCGGACCACCGACGAGGGGGGCCGCGGACTGTTCCTCATCGCCCGCTACGCCCAGCGGTGGGGCACCCGCTACACCGCCCAAGGAAAGATCATCTGGGCCGAACTGCCGCTCGGCACCGCCCCCGGAGCCGGGCCGCCGAACGACCTGGACACGTTCCTCGAAGACCTCGACGACCCGGGCGACTTCAGCGGCGCCGAGGGCCGCTGAGCACACGCACCGGGGCGGGCCCGGGAGTTGGGGCCGCCGCGGCGGCTCCCGGATCGACCGTGACTCACGCTCCCTCGGGTTTCGCGGGCACACACAGCCACGCCAGGACGGCCGCGGTGAGGTACGCGAACGCGCCGATGGCCATGCTGGTTCTCAGCCCCGCACTGAAGTCCGTCGCCGTGGCCAGCAGGGTGCCGCCCAGGGCCACGCCGGTGGCGCTGCCGACCTGACGGGTGGTGTTGAACAGCGCGGAGGCGGTGCCCGAGTAGCCGGCGGGGGCGGCGCCCATCACGGTGGCGGTGGCGCCCGTGAGGGCGAAGGAGGTGCCGAAACCCGCAGCCATCATCGGAGCCACGAGCAGCGGGTAGGGGGAGTCGGGTCCCGCGGCCCATCCGGCCAGCCCCAGGGCTGCCAGGAGCATGCCGGACACCACCAGCGGGCGATGGCCGGTCCTGCGGGCCAGCCGCCCGGACAGGACGGAGGCGAACATGGTCATCGCGACCGCCGGGAACAGCGCCGCCCCGGTGCTCAGGGCGCTGAGGCCGCGCTGACGCTGAAAGGACAGGCTGGCGGTGAACACCATGCCGTAGAAGCCGAAGTTGAAGAGCGCGCCGATGAGGGCTCCGCCGCTCATCGCCCGGGAGCGCAGCAGGCTCGGCGGAAGGGCGGGGGCCCGGGCCAGCCGCTCGCGCACCGCGAACAGAACGGCGGCCACCACGGCCAGGCCCGCCCCGGCAAGGACGGCAGGATCGGTCCAACCCCGCCGACCGGCCTCGTTGAGCGCGGCGGTCAGCAGCACGACCGCCACCACGATCGCGCACTGCGCCGGCCAGTCCAGGGGCCGGTCGGTGCGCCTGGGCGATGGCGTCACATGCCGCAGCGTCAGCGTCACACACGCGACGCCGACGGGCACATTGATGAGGAACACCCACCGCCAGCCCACCGTGGTGACGAGCAGTCCGCCCAGCAGCGGCCCGGCGGAGGCGGCGACGCCCGCCATCGAACCCCACAGCCCGAAGGCCCGCGAGCGTGCGGCCGGTGCCGGGTACGCCTGCTGGAGCAGGGCCAGCGAACCAGGCACGATCAATGCCGCGCCGAGCCCCTCCACCAGCCGGGCGGCAACCAGGTACGGGGTACCCGGCGCGATCGCGCACGCGACCGAGGCCACCGTGAACACCGCCACGCCCGAGCAGAAGACACGCCGGTTGCCCAGCCGGTCGCCCAGCGCGCCGCCGGTCAGCAGGAGTCCGGCGAGGATCATGGTGTACCCGTTGGTGATCCATTGGATGCCGGTGAGCGACGCCGACAGCTCCCGGCCGATCACCGGCACCGCGACGTTGATGATCGTCACATCCAGGATCACGATGAAGTACCCGGCGCACACCGCCACCAGAGGCGCCCAGGACCGCTGCCCGGACCCAGAAGGCGCCGCAGTCTCACCTCCACGGGCCGACTCCGCACTCGTCACGTACCCAGCTCCATCCCGGCCGCGGAGGCCAGCCGCAAAAACCACCACAAGGGACATATTGCCCACACCGCGAGAACCAGACGCGGCAGCCGAGGGCCAGCTGGTGCCGTCGAGCGGCACCACCCGGGGGACCACACGAAGCGCACGCACCCGCACGCACCCGCACGCGGACGCTCACGAGCAACTCACGGAGCGTTCCCGGCCCCTGATGCCCGTTTCCTGCCCGCCTGTCTGTGCCCCCGCTTAGCCGCCCCTTAACTCCGCCATAAAGATCCTCAGGAACGGTCCACGAGGGGCAAATCCGCTGTTCAGCGGGGCTAGCGTGCTTCTCGTAAGGCGGCGCTGCGGGCCGTCGGCGCCGCTCACCGGGGGACGGCGCCGTGGCTCGTGTCCCGACCCCCCACCACTGTGCTGCCTCGCGCCCCCGCTCGACGCAACGAATGAAGGAGACCCCCACGATGACCGCTCGTCGTAAGGCCACCGGGATCGCGCTGGCCGGTATCGGCCCGCTCGTGCTCACCGTGCTCACCGCGAGCCCGGCCGCCGCGCACGGTTCGATGACGGACCCGGTCAGCCGGGTCTCGGCCTGCTTCGCGGAGGGGCCGGAGAACCCGAAGTCCGCGGCGTGCAAGGCGGCCGTGCAGGCCGGCGGCGCCCAGGCGCTCTACGACTGGAACGGCGTACGGGACGGCAATGCGGGCGGCCGGTCCAAGACCCGCATCCCGGACGGCAAGCTGTGCAGCGCCAACAGCCCCGAGTACAAGGGCCTGGACCTGCCCCGCGCCGACTGGCCCTCGTCCGCGATGAAGGCGGGCGGCCACACCTTCCACTACAAGGCCACCGCGCCCCACCGGGGTTCCTTCGAGCTGTACCTCACCAAGAGCAGCTATGACCCGGCCAAGCCGTTGAAGTGGTCCGACCTGGAGTCGAAGCCGTTCGCGAAGGTCACCGACCCGAAGCTGACCAACGGGGAGTACGTCTTCGACGGGAAGGTGCCCGCGCGGTCCGGGCGCCATCTGATCTACAGCATCTGGCAGCGGTCGGACAGCCCGGAGGCGTTCTACACCTGCTCGGACGTCGTCTTCGGGAAGGACAGCGGGGGTTCCGCGGCGAAGCCCGCGCCCAGCGCCTCGGCGCCGACCGCCACCCAGCTCGCGGCGGGCGCCGACAAGTCGTCGATGGACATGAGCCGGCACGGCCACAAGGGGAGCGCGGCGGGCACCCACACCGATGCGGTGGCGCCGGCGGACGCCGATGCCCCTGCGCCGGGCGGCAGCTCGAAGAGCGACGGCAACGCCGCGCAGCCCCAGGGCGCCGGCAAGCCGGTCGGCGGGCAGCAGCTGGCCGAGACCGGTGGTGACGGCTCCACCGCCCCGATGGCCATCGGCGGCGCCGCCGTCCTGGCCATGGGCGCCGGGGTGCTGTTCACCACCACCCGCCGCAGGGCCGCCCGCCACCGCGGCTGATTCCGCCGCCCGGCCCTCCGGTAAGCGACGCCGCCCCTTCCTTCGCCTCGGGGGCGGCGTCGCCCTGTTGTGAGCCGTTCGGCGGCAGCGGCTCACAACGAGGGCCGGCGCGCGGGGCGCCGCCGGCTGTCCGGCAGCGCCCCGCTTCGGCCCGACCGCCGCACCGCTGCCGCTGCCCGCGCCGCACTCCCCTGTGGTGCGGCGTGTGCGCCGGTGCGCTGCCGCCGGCGGCCGGACCGGCCTTCTGCCCCCGAACCCCGCGGGCCCGGCGCGCTGCTCTCCGACGCCGCGCCGGGTGATCCGCCGAGACCGGGTCAGCCGGTCAGCCGCCGCAGCAGCCGGACGTAGCGGCTCCAGCGGGCGGGCCGGGCGACGGTGCCCGTGCAGGCGCGTTCGGCGCGGTCCAGGCTGTCCTCCAGGGCCGCGTCGTGGAGCTGCCGGAAGGCCAGTGGCCAGCTGAGCCGGGCCGGGCCGCGGGCGTGCATGGCGAGGGTGTGGCGCAGCAGGGTGCGGTCCGGGCCGAGCGGGTGGACGGTGAATTCGTGGAAGCCGTGGAAGCCGCGCGGTGCGCTGAAGGTGAAGCGCACCCATTGGCCCGGGACATGGGCCGCCACGGTGTAGCGGACCGGGCCGTGGCCGCCGGCCGCGCCCGGCGCCAGCGGGCCGTCGAAGAGCATCGGGGGCCAGTCGCGGCGCGGCCAGAGCCGGTCGGCGTCGCCGGACAGACCGTCGATCAGCAGCCCGGCCTCGGCCCGGGGCACCGGCAGCACCCTCTCGTGCACGTTGTAGACGCCCATCGCGCCCCCTCCCGTACCTGGTCAGCACCTCGTTCTAGAGGAACGTCTCCAATATAGTGGAGAGTACCCTCTAGAACATGGCCAGGCCACCCCGCTTCGATACGTCGCAGCTCCTCGACGCCGCCGTACGGCTGGCAGCCGAGTCGGGACCCTCGGGCGTCACCATGTCCGCGGTCGCGGCGGCCGTCGGCGCACCCAGCGGCTCGCTCTACCACCGCTTCGCCGGCCGCTCGGCACTGCTCGCCGAGGTGTGGCTGCGTACCGTCGAGGACTTCCAAGAGGGCTACTTCGAGGCCCTTGAATCGTCGGACGACCCGCGCACCGGAGGCCGGGCGGCCGCCCGGCACATCGTGGCGTGGAGCCGCACCCACCCGGCGGAGGCCTCGCTGCTTCTGTACGGGGCCCATGACTTCGGGCGGGACGGCTGGTCCGACGAGCATCTGCTCCGCGCGGAGGAGGGGAACATGCGGGTACGGGCGGCCGTGGCGGCGCTCGCGGGGGCGCTGGGGCTGCACGGCAGACCGGGCCTGGACCGGGTGACGCTCGCCGTCATCGATCTCCCGCTGTCGCTGGTACGCCGCCATCTGCGCGGCGGATCGCCGCTGCCCCCGCACGCCGAGGATCTGGCGGAGCAGTGCACCGACGCCCTGCTGGCCGTCGCCTGACGGAAGCCGTCCGCCCCGTACGGAGCGCGGTCCGGCCCCCGCGCGGGCGGCGGGCCGGACCGGCTCCCGGTCAGCCCGACGTGCAGGTGGTCGGGGTGGCGTGCGCCGGGTCGAGCGCGTTGGCCGTCTCGTGGAAGGCGACGCGGTCGACGAGGCCGATGGCCACATGCTCGGAGATGTCGGCGGCGCACAGGTCCTGGAGCACGACGTTGTGCACATCGGGGCCGTTGAGGAACTGGGTCCGGTAGGGGGTGACGACCTCGTCGTACTTGGTCGAGATCACGGTGTAGTGCACCCCGGGGACGGTGTCGCCGCCGTCGTTGAGGCGGTTGAGGATGTCCGACCCGACCATCTGGTCGGACAGTCCCGGGGTCAGCTTTTCGAGGTACTGCTGGGCGCCGGGGAAGTAGGGCAGCAGACGGGTCAGGCCGTCCAGGTCGGTGCCGTGGTTGTCGGGAGCCAGCCCGACCAGCGCGTTCACCTTGCCCGCACCACCGTGGAACTTCATGTACACCCGCGGCATCATGCCGCCCTGCGAGTGGCCGACGAGATCGACCTTGGAGGTGCCGGTGGCGGCCAGTACCCGGTCGACGTAGTCGGCGAGCTGCTGGGCGGAGGCGTCGACCGGCCCCAGCCCGTGGAAGAACGGGACGCCGGGCAGCTGCCCGTAGTCCAGGGAGAAGACGCAGTAGCCGCGGGCCACCAAGTAGGGCGCGAGGCCGAGCCAGTTGTCGATGGCGTTGCCCAGGGTGCCGTGTACCAGGACCACCGGCCGCGGGTGATCGGCGGAGGGCTTGCAGGAGTAGTTGTTCCAGCCGCTGCGGACGGTGGGGGCGTCGGCGGCGGCGGGCACGGTGGTGGTGACACCGAGGGCCAGGGCGAGGGCGGGGAGGAGGGTGAGCGTTCTTGACCAGCGCAGCTTCATACGATGCTCCTTGCGGGGTGAGGGGGACTCCGAAGTGCTCGGTGAGCCGTTCACCTGCGATCCGGATCGCAAGGGCCAATGCAGTTGACTGGCAAGTAAGTTACGGCCGGGTAAGCACGGTGTACCAGCGGTGTGACGGTGAAGGAAGCCACACATGACCCTCACCGGACGTCCGGGGTGCGCAGCGCCGGTTGTGTGCCTGCGCCCGGTGGTGTACGTCGCGGCCGGCTCGGACACCGGAGCCGTCCCGTACAGTCGACAACGCCTTGACCAGCGATGTGACATGAGGGGGACAGCGATGGGGACGGCAGGTACGACGGAGGTGACCGGCGTCGTGGAGGTCGCTTCGGAGGCGGAGCTGCGCGAGCTGATCGGGGAGCCCAGCTCCCATGCGGCCAACAAGACCCGGCACCGGCTGCACGATCTCGACCGCCGGTGGCTGGCCCGCTCACCGTTCTGTGTGATGGCCACCGCGGATGCGCAGGGCCGGTGCGATGTCTCGCCCAAGGGCGACCCCGCGGGCTTCACCCATGTCCTGGACGACACCACCCTCGTGATCCCGGACCGCCCCGGCAACAAGCGCCTGGACGGCATGGTGAACATCCTCGGCAATCCGCAGGTCGGGCTGAACTACTTCCTCCCGGGGCGCGGTGACACCCTGCGGATCAACGGCCGCGCCCGGCTGCTGCGCGATGCCCCGTTCTTCGACGAGCTGACCGTCAAGGGCAACCGCCCTCGGCTGGCGCTGCTGGTGGCGGTCGAGGAGGTCTTCTACCACTGCTCCAAGGCGTTCCTGCGCTCGGAGCTGTGGAATCCGGAGACCTGGCAGCCGGACGCACTGCCCTCGCGGGCCCGGATCGTCAAGGGTGTCGAGGCGCAGGACCGGGCGCTGGAGGAGCTGGAGCAGCACTACGGCCCGGGGTATGCGGAGAAGCTCTACGGCTGAGGCCGCGGCGCGGGGGCCGGGGTGTTACGGCCGGGCGGCCCCGGGGCCGAGCGGCTTGGCGCCCGGGGGCGGGAGCGTACGGCCGAGGGTCGCCGCGGGCCGTACGCTCCAGGCACCGAAGCGCGCCCTGGCCCGGTCGACGGCCGCCTCGATGCGGTGCGCCTTGTCGTCGGACGGGTCGAAGGTCAGCTGCCGCGCGGCGAGTTCGGCACGGCACAGGTCCTCCGCGCGCAGCGCCACGGACCGTACCCGCGCGCGCTGCAGTCCGAGCGCGGCATGCAGCGCGTAGGCCGCCCCGGTCAGCGCGGGCCCGTGCGCGGTCGGCCCGTCCAGCCGCCGGGTACGGGTCGTGGTGGAGCGGTCGGCGTAGCGGACGGTGAGGGTGAGCGCACGGGCCACCTGCCCGCTCGCGCGCATCCGGGCACCGAGCTCGTCGGCGAGTGAGAGCAGCGCCCGGCGGCGCCTGGCCGGGTCCAGCTCATCGTGGACGAAGCGGTGTTCCGCGCCCATCGAGCGGGCCGCGGCGTTGGGCGTCACCGGCGTCGGGTCGATACCGCGGGCCCGCTCGTACACGACGCGGCCGGTCTTCGCGCCGAGGATCCGCTGCAGGGTCGCGGGCGGTGCGGCAGCGATCCGGCCGACGCTGTCGAGCCCGTACGCACACAGGGCGCGCGCGGTCGCCGGGCCGACGCCGTGCAGCGCCGAGGCCGGCCGGCGGCCGAGGAACGCGGCGACGGCTTCGGTGTCATCGGGGACGGCCCGGATCTCCCCGGGCGCCGCGCCCTGAGCCGCCATCCGGGCGAGCAGCGGGTTGGCGCCGATCCCGATCGTGCACCGTACGCCGTGCCAGGCCAGCGCGCGCACCCGCACCAGCTCGGCGATGCCCGCCGCGTCCCGGTCGAAGTAGCGCAGCGCACCGCGCACATCCGCCAGCGCGGCGTCCGGCGGCAGCGCCTCGATCACCGGGGTGAACTGCGCCAGGAGCCGCAGCAGTTGCTCGAACCGTCCGGCGCTCACGGGGGTGTCGTCGGCGGTCCGGAACCGTACGTGGAGCAGGCTCGGCCGCCGCGGGGCGCCGGGGGGCTCCGGCGGTGCGGCGGGCGGCCTCGGCGCGGCGGTCATCCCGCGCTCCCCGGGCTGGAGTGCCACAGCTTACGGCCGGTGGCGGCGCGTTCGCCCGGGGGCTGGAGGTCGGCCCACGGGTGCAGCTCATAGCCGGTCTCCAGCCGGATGGTGCGGCCGGGGGCGGCGGCCGGCTCGGGCTCCCGGTCCGTCGCGGGTCCCTCCCCCGGCTTCTTGCCCGGCCCGGCCGGCCCGTCGTCCGTACCGGCCGCCGCCTCGTCCGGCTCCTCCGGTCCCGTCGCGAGCCGGGCGGCGACCGCCTCCAGCCCGCCCTCACGGCGGAGTTCGGCCAGCTCGGCGAGGTTCCAGGCGGCGGCGCCGACCACACTGAGGCTGCGCGGACCGCGCCGCTGGACCGTACCGCGCACCAGCAGCAGCCAGGAGTGGAAAATCGTGTGTGCGCACGCCTCGTGGCTGTCATCGAAGAAGGCGCAGTCGACCAGTCCCGTGCTGTCGTCGAGGGTGGTGAAGATGACCCGGCGGCCGGAGCGGACCGGCGGTGTCTGGGTGGCCGCCTTGGCGCCGGCGACCAGCACCGTCTCGCCGTGCCGGGCGCTTCGCAGCAGCCGGGCCGGCAGCGCGCCCAGCTCGGCGAGGAACTCCCGGTGGTCGGCCATCAGATGGCGGGAGGTGTCCATGCCGAGGACGCCCAGCTCGGCACTGAGCCGTTCGACCTCGCTGAGGTCGGGCAGCCCCGCGGGCTCGACCGGATCGGCCGGCGCCGCCCGCTCCGTGCCCGCGGCGTCGAGGGCCCCGGACGGCAGCGTCAGCTGACCACCGGACGCCTGCCGCCCCTGGTGGTGCAGCTCGGCGAGGTACAGCAGCAGGTCCCGCCGGTTCGCGCCGAAGGCGTCCAACGCGCCCACCCGGGCGAGGCGTTCGGCCACCGGGCGGCTCGGCCTGGCCCGCTGCCACAGGTCCTGAAGGGAGTGGTAGGGCTGCCCGGCCGCGATCCGCCGCGCCTCGGCCTCGCTCATGCCGTGCACATCGCAGAGCGCGAGCCGTAGCCCCCAGACCGCGCCGGAGCGGGGTCCGCCGGCACCGGAACCGGACACCAGTTCGATCCGATGGGCGACCGCCGACCGGTTCACATCCAGCGGCAGCACCGGCACCCCGCGCCGCCGCGCATCCGCGAGCAGCAGCCGCTTCGGGTACATCCCGGGGTCATGGGTGAGCAGTCCGGCGTAGAAGGCCGCGGGGTGGTGCGCCTTGAGCCAGGCGGACTGGTAGGTGGGCACCGCGAAGGCCACCGCATGCGCCTTGCAGAAGCCGTACGAGCCGAAGGCCTCGACGATCTCCCAGGTGCGCGCGATGACTTCGGACGAGTAACCACGCCCCTCGGCGCGCTGCGCGAACCAGGCACGGAGCCTGCCCTGCAGCTCCGGATGCGACAGCGCACGCCGCTTCTCGTCCGCCTCGTCCCGTGCGCAGCCCGTCATGATCCGCAACAGCTCGATGATCTGCTCGTGGAACACCACCACCCCGTAGGTCTCGCGCAGCGGTTCCTCCAGGTCCGGGTGCGGATAGCGGACCGGCTGACGGCCGTGCCGGGCCTCGATGAAGGGCCGCACCATATCGGCGGCGACCGGCCCCGGCCGGAACAGCGAGATATCGACCACCAGGTCGTGGAAGGTGGCGGGCTGCAGCCTGCCGACCAGGTCGCGCTGGCCCGGCGACTCGATCTGGAAGCAGCCGAGCGTCTCGGTCGAGCGGATCAGGTCGTAGGTCGCCCGGTCGCCGGGCGGCACCTGCGCGGGGTCGTCGAGATCGATCCGGCGCCCGCCGGTCCGGCTGATCTCGGCGACCGCATGCGCCATCGCGGACTGCATCCGTACGCCCAGCACATCGAGCTTGAGCAGCCCCAGGTCCTCCACGTCCTCCTTGTCGAACTGGGACATCGCGAAGCCCTCGCCGCTGGTCGGGACGACCGGCGTACGGTCCAGCAGCGTGGCATCGGAGAGCAGCACCCCGCACGGGTGCATGGCGATCCCGCGCGGCAGCGCGTCCAGCGCCTCGACCAGCTGCCACAGCTGCTCACCGCCGGCCTCCCGCACCCCGCGCAGCTCCGGCAGCTCGGCCAGCGCCGCCCGCGCATCGCGGGCGCGGATGTGCGGGAAGGCCTTGGCCAGCCGGTCCACCTGCGCCGGGTCCATGCCCAGGGCGGCGCCCACGTCCCGTACGGCGTGCCGTACGCGGTAGGTCTCGGGCATCGAGACCGTGGCGACCCGCTCGGCGCCGAAGCGGTCGAAGATCGCGCGGTAGACCTCCAGTCGGCGGGCGGACTCGACATCGATATCGATGTCCGGCAGCGCCGCCCGGCGCTCGGACAAGAAGCGCTCCATCAGCAGCCCGTGCTCGACCGGGTCGGCGTGTGCGATGCCGAGGAGGTGGTTGACCAGGGACCCGGCGCCGGATCCGCGGGCCGCGACCCGGACACCCATCTCCCTTATGTCGTCCACGACCTGAGCGACCGTCAGGAAGTACGAGGGGTAGCCGAGCCGTTCGATCGTGCGCAGCTCGTCGTGCAGCCGCGCCCAGCGCCCGCGGTCGCGGTCGTAGCCGCGCAGCACCATCCCGGCGGCGCAGCGCGAGCGCAGCACCCGGGCGGCGGTGCGGTGGCCCGCGCCGACCAGCCGCGGTTCGGGGAAGTGGACACGGCCGAGCCCGATGTCGTCCTGCGGGTCGACCAGACACGCGCCGGCGGTCTCCTCGGTCATGGTGAGCAGCCGGTGGGCCAGGTCGCGCCGGTATCCGGCCGCCTCGGCGATCCGCTCGGCGGTGTGGCTCATCGTGGCGGCGTCCTTGAGCCAGCGCTCGCCGCTGTCCCAGGCCTCGGGCCGGCGCCGGTCCACCGGCACCAGACGACGGGCGGAGTCCAGGACGTCGGCGACCGGCCCCTGGCCGGGGTCGGCATAGCGGACCGCGTTGGTCAGGACGGCGCGGACGCCCTGGTCGACGGCGAAGCCGAGGGTGCGGGCGGCCAGCCGCGGGGAGCCGGGGCCGCTGCCGGGCCGCCCGTGGTCGACGACCTCCAGGCGCAGTGCCTCGCCGTACAGCTCACGCCAGGGAGCGAGGAGCCGGGCGGCGCGGTCGGGGCGGCCGGCCGCCAGCGCCCGGCCGACCTCGGAGTCCGGCCCGAGCAGCACGGTCAGCCCGTCCGTGGCGGATTCCAGGGAGCTCCACGGGAGAACGGGCTGCTCGGCCCGGCCGGCGTGGGCGGCAGAGACCAGCCGGCACAGGGCGGCCCAGCCGGCCGCTCCGTCGCGGGCCAGGAAGACGGCGCGGGCGGCGGACTCGTCGAGGAAGGCGCCGCCGCGCACCGGGGTGCGTCGCCGCGCGGTGGCGGTGCCGGCCGCGGGTCCCGACGCGCGCTCCGCCACGGCGAGTTCGGTGCCGAACAGCGGGCGGATTCCGGCCTCGGCGGCGGCCTTGGCGAACCGTACGGCCCCGGAGAGCCCGTCCCGGTCGGTCAGTGCGAGGGCGTCCATCCCGCGTTCGGCGGCGCGCTCGGCGAGCCGCTCCGGATGGGAGGCGCCATAGCGCAGGGAGAACCCCGAAGCGGTGTGCAGATGCGTGAACCCGAGCATCCGCACCTCCTGTACCTCATCCGCCCCCCGGCTGACCCTGTGTCCCCCGTTCCTCCTCTCCACCATAACCCGCTCATCGAACATTCGTACGAAGGCGCGCCCGGGGGCGCCCTCGCACCATCCGCCGATCAGCCCCACCCGCTCTGCACACCCCCACCACCGACCGGAAGATAGCGGAGCGAAAGCACCAAAAGCACCGGACCGGCAGCCGGAAGTGTGGCGAGGAGCGACCGCATGGCCACGACGGACGACGGCACCCGCACCACCTTCCTCAGGGAGGTGAAGAGCGCGGTGACACCCCATGCCTCGCTGCTGGTGCTCGGGGTGCTGGGGCTGATGATCGCGTTCATCACGTCGTACACCGGCGCCTTCCACCACCCCAGGCCGGCCGATGTCCCGTTCGGCGTCGTCGCCCCCGCGCAGGCCGGCGGGAAACCGGTGGACACACTGGACCGGCTGCCCGGCTCTCCCCTGGACCCGCGCGCACTGCCCTCCGAACAGGCCGCGCGCCGGCAGCTCGCGGACCGGACGATCGACGGCGCACTGCTCGTCGACCCGCACGGCAGCACCGACCGGCTGCTGGTGGCCGGCGGCGGTGGCGCCTCCCTCGCCCAGGCGGTCGAACTGGTCGTCCGCTCGGCGGAGAAGGCCGAGCACCGCACCGTACGCACGGTGGATGTGACCCCGGCGGCCCTGGGCGACAGCCGCAGCCTGTCGTCCTTCTACCTCGTCGTCGGCTGGTGCGTCGGCGGCTATCTGTGCGCCGCGATCCTCGCGATCAGCGCCGGGGCGCGTCCCTCCAACGGGCACCGGGCGGTCATCCGGCTGGCCGCGCTCGCCCTGTTCGCGATCGCCGCCGGGCTGGCCGGCGCGATCATCGTCGGACCGGTCCTCGGTGCGCTGCCCGGCACCTTCTTCGGGCTGTGGGGACTGGGCGCCCTGGTCGTCTTCGCGGTGGGTGCCACGACCCTGGCCTGCCAGGCCCTGCTGGGCATCATCGGCATCGGCCTGGCGATCCTGCTGATCGTCGTCCTCGGCAACCCGAGCGCGGGCGGCGCCTACCCCTATCCGATGCTGCCGCCGTTCTGGCGTGCCCTGGGTCCCGCCCTCCCTCCGGGGGCGGGCACCTGGGCCGCGCGCTCCCTCGCCTACTTCCGCGGCAACGCGGTCACCGGCCCGCTCCTGGTGCTGTCCGCCTGGGCGGTGGGCGGCACCTTGATCACCCTGGCACTTTCGATCTTCCGCAAGAAGGGCGAGACCTCCTCATGACCATCTCCGCCAACCGGCTGTCCCACCCCGCGGTACGGGCCCTGGTCACGGCCGTCAACAGCAATGACGAGCAGGCGTTCTTCGCCGCCCTCACCCCGGACGCCACCATGTCCGACGACGGGTCCGACCGGGATCTGCGCGAGTGGTGCGAGCGGGAGATCTTCACCACCCGGGGACACCTGGACGTGCAGTCCGAGTCGCATGAGGGGCTGTCCCTCGTGGCGGACTACCGCAACGACACCTGGGGCGAGATGCGTACCCGCTGGCGGTTCACGGTGGAGGACGGGAAGGTGAGCCGGTTCGAAACCGGCCAGGCGTGACGTCCGGCGGACGGGACGTCCGGCAGGCCTGACGTCCGGCAGGGCGTACGGCCCCTGTACGGGAGGGCGCGGGGAAACCCGGCCGGGTTTCCGTCCACGAGCCCTGGCTCACATATGCGTTCCGCCGTCGATCCGGATCTCCGTGCCGGTGATGAACGCACCGTCCCGCGAGGCGAGCATCGCGATGACACCCGCGACCGTCTCCGGGCCGGCGAAGCCCTCACCGATGGCCGGGGTGAGCTTGGTGAACAGGCTCATATCGGCGTCCTCGGGCAGCCCCGGGCCACGGCCGCTGGTCATGCCGCTGGCGATGGAGCCCGGCGCCACGCACACCGCGCGCAGCCCCTGCTTGCCGTACTCGCTCGCGATGGCGTGCGTCATGGACTGGATGCCGCCCTTGCTCGCCGCGTACGCCGACATGTACGGATGCGCGAACGAGGCGCTGGTGGAGCTGAAGTTGACCACGACCGGCGCCCGGCCTTCCAGGAGCGCGGGCAGCGACTCACGGATCATCAGGAACGTGCCGGTCAGGTTGACCGAGATGACCTGGTTGAAGTCGTCCAGGCTGGTCTCGTGGGTGTGCGAGGAGCGCAGGATGCCAGCCGCGTTGACCAGGACGTCCAGGCCGCCGAGACCGGCCACCGCGGCGGCGACGGCGGTGCGGACCGCCGCCTCGTCGGCTATGTCCAGCACCGTGGTCGCCAGCCGCCCGGCGGTGCCCTCCTCGGCCGCACGGTCGGCGGTGACCTGCAGACCCGCCGCGTCGAGGTCCGCAGCCACCACCCGGCCGCCCTCGGCGAGGATCCGGTGGACGGTGGCCCGGCCGATGCCCGAGCCGGCTCCGGTGATCAGGATGCGGCGGCCGTCAAAGCGGTTCATGCTCCAGCTCCGTTCTTGAAGGTATCCGCGCACCGTACGCCTGCATGGCACAACGTGCCACTTTCGCCTGACGTGCCGATACGGCACGGCGCTCCGTAAGCTGAGGCCATGCCGACCGCACGCCGCCCCGCGCCGCTCCCCCGCCCCTCGCTCACCGAGCGGCGCAAGGCCGAGACCCAGCTGGAGATCGCCCGTACCGCGGCGGCCCTGTTCGCGGAGCACGGCACCGCCGTCACCGCCGACGACATCGCCCGCGCCTCGGGGGTCGCGCTGCGCACCTTCTACCGCTACTTCCGCACCAAAGAGGACGCGGTGGCACCGCTGCTCGCCGTCGGAGTGCGGCAGTGGATCGACGAGCTGGCCGCCCCCTCGGCCGGGCCGGACGCACCCCCCGTACGCGAGGTGCTGGAGCGGACCGCCCGCCGGTCGCTGACGCCCGCCGACGAACCGGCCGCGGAGGCGCTGCGCTGCACCCGGGGACTGCTGCGGGCGATGCCGGGCGATCCCGCGCTGCGCGCGGTCTGGCATCGGGTGCACCACGACACCGAGGAGGCACTGGTGCCGGCCCTGGCACGGCTGACCGGCGCGGGACCGCTGGAGGTACGGCTGGCCGCGGCCGCCGCGAATACCGCGACGCGGGTCGCGATGGAGGAGTGGGCGGCGGGAGACGGGGCGCCGGACGGGCCGCAGGGGCCCGCCGCGCTGGTAGCCCGGTGCATGCGGGCACTGACGGCCGGGCTGCCGCAGCTCGACGGGGCGCACGGCCACGAGGGCGGGGAGGGGCCGGGCGGGGGTGGGACGGACCCGGGCGGCGGTACGCACCGGGGCAGCGGGACGGACCCGGGCAGCGGTAGGCACCGGAGCGGCGGTACGCACCGGGGGCGGTAGCGCGGCAAAGGCGGCAGGGAGCGCGCCGAGCATGTCGGCGGCGGGCCTGGAACGGCGCGACAGCCGGGGCCCGGGGCCGGCAAGGCGGCGGGCCGGGGCCGACAAGACAGCGGGCGACGGGCCGGCAGCGGGCGCCACACCGGTAAGGCAGCGCGCCGCCAAGACGGCAGGCGCCGCGCCGGTAAGGCGAGCGACCGATGGCCGGTTCTTACCTCGGCGGGCGCGCCGGGCTGCACGGAGGGCGCCTCCGGCCCCCCTCTTCAGCCAATCGCCGGAGATCGAAACCCGCCCGAACGGCCGGTCGGCGGCCGGATTCCTTTCTTCCGGGTCCGGGCGACCCTTGCCACGGGCATGACCGGCACAGCATCCCCGCTGGCCGCACCCCCTTTTCACCCGACCGCCCCGCACCACCCCCGGCCCGTTCGCGCCATTACTCTCAGCTTTCAGCTAATGACTCAAAGCGATCGCCTTGTGCTCACTCAGGATGCTTTCGGGATGCGGTTGGGCCAGACTCCCGTCCGGTATCTGCACCTTCGAGCAAGGGAGTGTTCGTCATGCGGTACATCACTGGGGCTGTCGCGCTTGGCGCGGCGCTGGTTCTGGGCACGCTGGCCACCACCGCACAGGCCGCCGCCCCGGCGCAGCCGACGCGGACCGGTGGCCTCTACGCCCCGACGGAACTGGTGCTGACGATGGGCCAGGGCGAAAGCCGTGCGACCGCCACGGTGCAGCGCGCGGTGACGCTCAGCTGTATGCCGGTGGCGACTGGAAGCCACCCGAACCCGAAATCCGCCTGCGCCCAACTGCGCGCGGTGGCAGGTGACTTCAACGCGGTGACCACCACTGCGTCGGACCGCCTGTGCACCAAGGAGTGGGCCCCCATCGTGGTCACCGCGGACGGTGTGTGGCAGGGCAAGCGGGTCTCGTACACCTACACCTTCGCCAACCCCTGTGCGATGAACAACGACAGCGACGCGGTCTTCGAATTCTGACCGGAGCGGCTGCAGGTCCCCGGGCACCGGAGAGTGGTGCCCGGGGACCGTCGCGTGCGGCAGGCACCGCGGGCCGGCGCCGTCCCCGGACGTCGAGCGCGTCCCGGAGCCGGCGCCGGGCGCCGGGCGGTGCGGTGCGCCGCGGGTCAGCCGATCTCCGCGCCGTAGGCCTTCAGGGCCTCCGGGACCGGCTGGAAGAAGGTTTCGCCGCCGGCGGAGCAGTCACCGCTGCCGCCGGAGGTGAGGCCGATCGCGGCGTCGCCGTCGAAGAGCGCGCCACCGCTGTCACCGGGCTCGGCGCAGACATCCGTCTGGATCAGACCGTCGACCGTGCCCTCCTGGTAGTTGACGCTGGCGTTCAGCGCCTTGACGGTGCCGTCGTGCACCTGGGTGGTGCTGCCGCTGCGCTGCACCTTCTCACCGACGGTGGCCTCCGCGGCCTTGGTGATCTTCTGCGTGCTGCCGTTGTAGAGGTCGACCTCGCTCGGGTGCGCGGTGTCGCCCGTGTACTTGGCGAGGGAGTAGTCGTCGCCCGGGAACTTGGAGTCCTCGGTGGTCGCGATCGCCGAGCCGCCCTGCTTGTCGGACCAGCTCTTGATCTCGTTGCCGCAGTGGCCGGCCGTCAGGAAGTACGGCTGGCCGTCCTTGACGACGTTGAAGCCGAGCGAGCAGCGGGCGCCGCTCCCCCAGATCGCGTCGCCGCCGCCGATGAAGGGTTTGAACTCACCCTTGCTGTGGCGCATCTCGACCTTGTCGCCGAGGCTCTTGGCGACCTTGGTGAGCCGGTCCAGCTTGGTGCCCTTGACCGTGCGGTCGGCGGTCACCACGACCTTGTTGCTCTGCGGGTCGATGCCCCAGGACGTGCCGGGGATGGTCGCCTTCGACTTCAGCGTCTGCCGGGCCGAGTCGAGCTGGGCGAAGGTATGGGCGACAAGTCTGGCTTCCGCCCCCTTTGCCCGTACGGCGCGGGCCGCGGCCTTGTTCACGACGTTGACCACGAGCTTCTTGGCCTTGGCGTCATAGAACGCACCGGCCGTGTCCGCCTTGAGGTGAGAGGCCAGGGTGGACGCCGCGGCGGAGGTCAGCTTGGCGAGCGCCGGGGTGGGCGCGGGACCCTGGGACGCATTGGCGTTGGCGAGGGTGACAGTGGCGGTGGCGGCGAGCGCAAGGGCTCCCGCACCTGCGACGACGGCGCGTCGGTTGGGTATGCGACGGTGCTTCAACTCGGAGCCTCCGTGGGGGGAAGGGCCCGGAAACTGTGGGGAGTTGCACGGGCCCGGAGAGTGAGGAATCAGGGCAGGAACGGATTCGCCCGACGAGCGGGTACTGGGGGAGTTGCGTCCATGCCAATGCGCGGAGCCGAGTATTCCCATCCGCCTCACTCGCGCACAAGACCGAGTTCCGGTCTCACATATGGGAGTTCACGGATTCACCACACGACGGTCACACCGATGCCCGCACACCTCGGTCTCGAGTGCGGACATCAGCAGGCGCGCGAGGCGCTCGACGGACGGCAACGTGTGAGGACTATAGCTGGCCGGAAATCGGCGGCCGGGAACCGGCCCCCGCACAGCAGAGATCGCCATAAGTACCCACATCAACAGGCACGTACGGCGATCAGGCGGACATCAAGGACTTAGCGCACACCGTCGCTACGGCAGCTCCTCCGCCTCCGGGAGATCCTCCAGCTCCGGCGGCAGCGGGCCCCCCTCGCCGGTCTCGACGGCCGCACGCGAGCGCGAGGACCCGGGCTTCGCGGCCGGGCCGCCCGGCGGCTGTGCGGCACCCCGCTCCGCTTCGGCCGCCGCGGTCTGCGCCTGGGCCTGCAGCCCGGAGCGCTCCAGGAACCGCAGCAGCTCCACGGGGAACGGCAGGACGAGGGTGGAGTTCTTCTCGGCGGCGACCGCCACCACGGTCTGCAGCAGTCGCAGTTGCAGCGCCGCGGGCTGGTCGGACATCGCCTCGGCCGCCTCGGCCAGCTTCTTCGAGGCCTGCAGCTCGGCGTCGGCGTTGATCACGCGGGCGCGACGGTCCCGGGTCGCCTCGGCCTGGCGGGCCATCGACCGCTTCATCGTCTCCGGCAGCGAGACGTCCTTGATCTCCACCCGGTCGACGGTCACCCCCCAGCCGATGGCCGGGCTGTCCATCATCAGCTCCAGGCCCTGGTTGAGCTTCTCCCGGTTCGACAGCAGGTCGTCCAGCTCGCTCTTGCCGATGATCGACCGCAGTGAGGTCTGTGCCATCTGCGAGACCGCGAAGCGGTAGTCCTCGACCCGGATGACCGCGTCGGCGGCGTCCACGACCTTGAAATAGACGACCGCGTCGACCCGGACGGTCACATTGTCCCGGGTGATGCCTTCCTGGGCGGGCACCGGCATCGTGACGATCTGCATATTGACCTTGCGCATCCGGTCGACGCCCGGAACGATCATGGTGAATCCCGGCCCGCGCACCTCGGAGGCCAGCCGCCCCAGCCGGAGCACCACACCCCGCTCGTACTGCTTGACCACCCGCGCCGCGGCCACGACATACACGGCACCCACGGAGGCCAGCGCCACCCCGGCCGTCACCAGTTCTTCGACCATCACGGCTCCCTGAAATGTGCCGTACACGTCCGAATCGCGTTGTTTCCATGGTATGCCCGGCCCGGGAAGGCGGTCGAGGCCGGCGCCGGGCGCGCCCGGGCCCCCGTCCGCCGGCGGACGGGGGCCCTTGTAGCGCCGGACCCGGGCCCGGCGATCGGTGCAGGTGTCCCTCCGTGCGGGCCCCGGTGCGCACCGGGGCCGTCCGTACGGAAGTCAGCCGGCCGGCGTCAGTAGACGCTCACGCCGTAGGCGCTCAGTGCCTCGGTGACGGGCTGGAAGAACGTGGTGCCGCCGGAGGTGCAGTCGCCGCTGCCGCCGGAGGTCAGGCCCAGCGCCGTGCTCCCGGAGTAGAGCGGGCCGCCGCTGTCGCCGGGCTCGGCGCAGACGGTGGTCTGGATGAGTCCGGAGACGACGTCACCGCCGCCGTAGTTGACGGTGGCGTTCAGCGCGGTGACCTTGCCGCTGTGGATACCGGTGGTGGAGCCCCGGCGGGTGACCGACTGGCCGACGGAGGGGGTGGCGGCGCTGGTGATGTCCTGGCTGCCGACGGTGCCCCCGTGGGACACCGAGCCGGTGTACTTGATGATGCCGTAGTCGTTGCCGGGGAAGCTGCTGCCCGCGGTCGGGCCGATACTGGCGCCGGAGCTGGTGGTCCACGGCGGGTTGCCGTCGGTGCAGTGCCCGGCGGTCAGGGCGTAGTAGGTGCTGCCGCTGCGGACGTTGAAGCCCAGCGAGCAGCGCCAGCTGGGGGCGTAGATGGGGTCGCCGCCGGAGATGAACTTGCGGAAGGTGCCCGCGATGCGGTCGATACGGACCGCATCGGCGTTGCCGCCCGCGGCCTGCTCGATCTTGGCTACCCCGGCCTGGGAGACCGTGCGGTCGGCGGTGACGACCAGGGTGTGGGTCTTGCTGTCGATCCGCCAGGCGGTGCCCGCGACGTCCGCGGTGCGCACCGCCTTGCCGACGGCGGTGAGCTGGGTGGCGCTGAACGTCCTTGCGGGGGCGGGGTCCTGTGCGTTGGCGGTCGGCATGGCGATGGCGCCGACGGCCACCAGTCCGGACGCGACGGCGATCAGCCGGGTGCGTCTCGCTACGCCGCTGCGGGGGGTGGTGCGCTCGTTCCTCACTGATTCCTCCGAGGGGGATCGGGGGGCCGCCGGTGGGCAGCCCGTGAGGCGCAGCCGAAGGGCACGCGGGAATCCGCACGTTCATTTTCAGCGTGCCCCTGACAAGCGCTGAGCGGAGTTTCGGGCGCACCACCCCCGCAGCGCAAGAGGGCCACCCGAAAGACTTGTGCCGGATACACGGGTGTCACCGTGCCGGAGCCCCCAACACTCCGCCCCGGCAGCCTCGTTAAAGGCTGCCGGGGCGGCGCTGACCCCCTCGGTCAGGGCTGGGACGGATCAGCGGACGATGCGGTTCCACACCCCGGCCGGTGCACCACCCGTGCACCGTCGGGGCCGGTGCCCTCGCCGGGCCGGAACGTGCCTGCCACCGGCTGGCCGGTGGGTATTGGCCCAGGCGAGCGGCCGTACGGCGGGGACACGGTGGCCAGGCGCCCGGTGTGCCCGTCCTGCGCTTCCTGGTGGGCGGGGGTGGTCATGGCCGTCGGCCCTTCGCTGCGGGGTGTGCGGGCTCCGGCAGCCCCAGGTGGGAGCGCAGCGTCGTGCCGGCGTACTCGGTGCGGTGGACGCCGCGCTCCTGGAGGAGCGGTACGACCCGGTCGACGAACGCGTCCAGACCACCGGGGGTCAGATGGGGCACCAGGATGAAGCCGTCGGCGGCGTCGGTCTGCACAAAGGTGTCCATCTCCGCCGCGACGGCCTCCGGTGTGCCGATGAAGGACTGCCGGCCGGTGGTCTCGATGACCGTCTCCCGCAGGGACAGGCCCTTGGCCTGCGACAGCGCCCGCCACTTGTCGGCCACCGCCTGCGGATCGGTGATCCTGACGCGGCCCTGCGCCAGCTCGCTGCCCGGGTCCGGGTCGATGTCCGGGAGCGGCCCGTCGGGGTCGTACGAGGACAGGTCCACGCCCCAGATCTGCTCCGCCGCCAGCAGCGCGTTCTGCGGGGAGACCTGCTGCCCGCGGATCTCGGCGGCGTGCTCCTGGGCCTCGGCCGCGGTGTCGCCGAGGACGAAGGTGACCCCCGGCATGATCTTGAGGTCGCCGGGCTGCCGGCCGTACGCCGCGAGCCGGCCCTTGACGTCGGCGTAGAAGGCGCGGCCGGCCTCCGGCCCGCTGTGCCGGGTGAAGATGATGTCGGCGGCGGAAGCGGCGAACTCCCGCCCTTCGGGCGAGTCCCCCGCCTGGATGACGACGGGGTGGCCCTGCGGGCTGCGCGGCACGGTGAACTCCCCGCGGACGGTGAAGTGCGCACCGTGGTGGTCGACCGGACGGGGCCGCCCGTCGTCCGTCCAGGAGTCCCACAACTCGCGTGCCGTGGCGACGAATTCGGCGGCGCGGGTGTAGCGGTCGGCACGGTCGAGGTAGCCGCCGCGGCGGAAGTTCTCGCCGGTGAAGGCGTCGGAGGTGGTGACGACGTTCCAGGCCGCCCGGCCGCCGCTGAGGTGGTCGAGGGAGGCGAGCCTGCGGGCCAGTTCATAGGGTTCGTTGAAGGTGGCGTTGACCGTGGCGGCCAGGCCCAGCCGCTCGGTGACCGCTGCCAGCGCATTGAGCACGGTGAGCGACTCGGGCCGGCCGACCACGTCGAGGTCGTGGATGCGGCCCTTGTGCTCGCGCAGCCGCAGCCCCTCGGCCAGGAAGAAGAAGTCGAACAGTCCGCGCTCGGCGGTGCGGGCCAGATGCTCGAAGGAGGAGAAGGCGATCTGGCTCTCCGACCGGGCGTCCGCCCAGACGGTGGTGTTGTTGACGCCGGGGAAGTGCGCGGCCAGATGGATCTGCTTGCGGGCCGGAGAGTCCGGTTCGGTCGGGGACATCAGGAGGCCTCTCGGGCGGCATAGCGGTTGGCGGGGCGCGGCAGTCCGAGGCGCTCGCGGAGCGTGGTACCGGGGTGGAAGCGGCGCAGCAGGCCGCGGTGCCGGAGCACGGGGACGGTGCCGTCGACGAGCCGCGCGAGGTCGCGCGCCGGGTCGGCGGGCCGCAGGTGGAAGCCGTCGGCGGCGCCGTCGGCGTGCCAGTCGCCGATCAGGTCGGCGAGCCCCACGGCGTCGGCCGGGCTGTCCAGCTCGACCGGCAGCGAGGCGAGGACGAGCAGACGGTCGGGGTCCCGGCCGTGTGCACGGGCGCGGGCGCGCAGTTCGGCGCGAATGGCACCGGCGGTCCCCGGATCCTCCGCACGGACCAGCGCGACATCGGCATGGGCGGCGGCCACCTCCCCGGCGGTCCGGTCCGCCGGCGCCGCGGCGTCCTCCCCCGCCGCGCCCACCTCGACGACGATGACCGGCCGGCCCTGCGGGGGCCGGGGCACGATGGAGGGGCCGCGGACGGAGAAGGAGCTGCCGGTGAAGTCGACGCGGTGGAGCTTGTCCCGGTCGATGAAGCGGCCGGTCGCCCGGTCGCGGATCTCCGCGTCGTCCTCCCAGCTGTCCCACAGCCGGGCGGCGACATCGGCGACCTCACCGGCCTCGCGCCAGACCTCGGCGGGCGGCGCCGCGCTCCGGCGGCCGAAGAGCGCGGCCTCGGCCTCGGTGGTGGACACCTCGACGGACCAGCCGGCCCGGCCGCGGCTGACCCAGTCCAGGGTGGAGACGGCGGTGGAGACATGGAACGGCTCGGTGTGGGTGGTGCTGACGGTGGGCACCAGGCCGATCTGTTCCGTGGCGGGCGCGACCCGGGCCAGTACGGCGAGCGCGTCGAGTCCGGGGCGGGCGAAGCTGTCGCCGAGGGTGACGAAGTCGAGGGTGCCGCGCTCGGCGAGCCGGGCGAGCGCCACGAAGTGCGCCGCGTCGTAGGGGGCCGGGTCGTCGGGGCGTTGTTGCGGGGCGTCCAGCGCGACGGCCAGATGCAGGGGGCGTGGGGGCAGGGACATGGGCGGGGCTTCCTTTCTGCGCCGGGCGCCGGTCAGCCGGCGGTCCTGGGCAGGCCGGGCGGATTGATCTGCGAGGTCTTCAGGTGCTCTCCGGTCAGCCCCCAGCGCGCCAGCACCTTGCCGTAGCGGCCGTTGTCGATGACCTTCCGCAGGGCGGCGGCATAGGCCTTGACCAGGCCGCTGCCCTTCTTGGTGGTGGCGGCGATCTTGCCCTGGACGCGGTCGCCGCCACCGGAGAAGGTGCCGGTGATCTCCGTCTGCCCCGCGGTGTTCACGTGGTACGCGGCGGTCGGGTTCGGGCCGAAGTAGCCGTCGATACGGCCCGATTGGAGCGCGAGGTAGGTGTCGGAGGGCTTCTGGAAGTACTTGATGTCGACCGGTTTGCGGCCGGCCTTCTCGTTCTCCTTGCTCCAGTCGACCAGGATCTTCTCCTGGTTGGTGCCGGTGCCCACCGCGATGGTCTTCCCCGCGACGTCCTTGGCGCCCCGCACCTTCCAGCCGCTGCCCTTCTTGGCTTCCATGGCCAGCTGGTCGAGCCGGTAGGTGGCGAAGTCGTACTTCTCCTTGCGCTCCTCGGTGACCGTGACATTGGCGAAGACCGCGTCGAGCTTGCCGCTGTCCAGGCCGACGAAGAGGTTCTCCCAGGACAGCGGGTCGAAGCGGGGTGTGAGGCCGAGGGTGTCGGCGACGAGGGTGGCGATGTCCTCCTCGACACCGATGAGGGTCTTGTCATCGGTGGCGTAGAAGCTCAGCGGCGGACTGGACTCGGCGCCCACACCGATCCGCAGCACACCGGTCTTCCGGACCCTGGCGGGCACCAGCGCGGCGCTCCGCGGGTCCTTGGCGCCATGGACCCGGTGCTGGTCGGGACCGATATTGATCTTCGGCCCCCGGCCTCCGGCGGCGGCATTCACGTTGCTCCCGCCCGACGCGGCGGTGCCGCCGCAGGCGGTGAGCGCCACGGAGCCGGCGGCGAGCACAAGGGCGGCGGTCAGGGTGCGGCGGCGGATCAACGGATGACTCCTCATGTTCAAAGGACCTTGGCGAGAAAGGACTTGGTGCGCTCATGGCGCGGACGGTCGAGGACCTCGCCGGGCGGGCCCTGCTCGACGATCCGTCCGTCGTCCATGAAGACGACGGTGTCGGCCACCTCGCGGGCGAAGCCGATCTCATGGGTGACGACGATCATCGTGGTGCCCTGGTGCGCCAAGTCCTTGATGACATCGAGGACTTCGCCGACCAGCTCCGGATCGAGCGCGGAGGTCGGCTCGTCGAAGAGCAGCAGCTTGGGTTCCAGGGCGAGCGCACGGGCGATGGCGACGCGCTGCTGCTGGCCGCCGGAGAGCGTCCTGGGATAGGCGTCCGCCTTGCCGGCCAGCCCGACCCGGGCGAGCAGCGCCCGCGCGGTCTTCTCGGCGTCCTTCTTCGGGCGGCGGAGCGCGGCGACGGGTGCCTCGGTGATGTTCTCCAGCACGGTCAGATGCGGGAAGAGGTGGAAGTTCTGGAAGACGAAGCCGATCTCGGTGCGCTGCTTGAGGATCTCGCGTTCGCGCAGCTCGTAGAGCTTGTCCCCGGACCGCTTGTAGCCCACCAGCGCGCCGTCCACGCTCACCGAGCCGCTGTCGACCTTCTCCAGGTGGTTGATGGTGCGCAGCAGGGTGGACTTGCCGGAGCCGGACGGGCCCAGGACGACCGTGACCTCGCCGGTGCGGACCTCGAGGTCCACCCCGTTGAGCACATCGAGTGAGCCGAAGCTCTTGTGGACCGAGCGGATGTCGACCATGGCGCCCTGCGCGCTCATCGGGTGGCTCCCTTGGAGAAGTGACGTTCGACGTAGTGCTGGAGGACGGAGAGCACGGTGGTCAGGAGGATGTACCAGGCGGTGGCGACCATCAGCAGGGGCACGACCCTGCCGTTCCGTCCGTAGATGACCTGGACCTGGTAGAAGAGTTCGCCGATCGCCATGACGGAGACGATCGAGGTGCCCTTGAAGAGGGAGATGACCTCGTTGGTCGCGTTCGGCAGGATCGAGCGGGCCGCCTGCGGCAGCACGATGCGGCGCAGCTGCCGCAGCCGGGGGATGCCGAGCGCGGCGGCCGCCTCCAGCTGTCCGCCGTCCACGGCGAGCACCCCGCCGCGGACGATCTCGGCGGCGTACGCGGCCTGGTGCAGCGCCAGCCCGAGCACCGCCGCGCCCATCGCACCGACCAGGCCCATGGTGTCGAAGTGGAAGAAGCCGGGGCCGAAGGGGATACCGAAGTCCAGGCGCTTGTAGAGATAGGCGAGGTTGAACCAGAACAGCAGCTGGACGATCAGCGGGATGGAGCGGAAGGCCCAGATGTAGCCGAAGGCGACCCATCGCAGGAAGGGGCTCGCGGACAGCCGCATGAAGGCCAGCACGATGCCCAGCGCAAAGCCGAGGGCGGTGCCGTAGACGGTGAGCTGAAGGGTGGTCCAGACCGCCTTGAGCACCGTCTCAGCGGTGAAGAACTGGGCGAACACCCCCCATTCCCATGCCGGGTTGGTGATCAGGCCGTGCACGAACTGGGCGATCAGCACCGCCGTCACCACGATCGCGGCCCAGCGCCAGGGGTGGCGTACGGGCACGACCTTCAGGGCCGCCGGGTCGTCCGTAGGGGAGGGTCCGGCCCGCTCGGGTGCGGTCCGTTCCAGGGGTGGGTCATAGGTCAGCGGCATGGGAGTCCTCGGGGGTGGGTGCGGTGCCGGAGGCGGGGACGGTGACGGGAACGGGCGGGGCGGCCCGGTCCCGCAGGAAGGTGAGCAGCGCCCGCGCGGTGGCGTCGTTCTGCCGGAAGGCGGGTGCGTTGGTACGGGGCCGGGCGAAGGCGCCGCCGGAGCGGGCGTCGGTGTGCGGGCCGAGGGCGAAGCGGCGCGGGTGCGGGCGGCCGGCCCGGTCCAGGATCCGGGCGTCGGCGGCGGCCACCGCCAGCAGCCCGGTGGGTGTCGTGGCCGCGCCGTCGGCGTACAGGGCGCGCAGCAGGGCGTCGCGGGTGTGCTCGACGGTCGCCGCCGGCAATCGCGCCTCCACCAACGCCCGTGCCTCGACCGACTCCCCCGGCACACTGGCGCTTCGCGCGCGGAACACCCCGCGCCCCGCCTCGGCGGTGACGGTGGTGCCGGCGCCGAGGAAGCGGACCACCCCGGCCCGGGACAGCGCGAGCAGCTGCCGCAGCCGGGGGCCGGGCGGGCCGGAGGCGAGGTAGCTGAAGAAGCCGTGCCACCAGGGGCCGTGGTCGCCGATCCGCACCAGCTGGCCGTAGACCGACAGCAGCGCGAGGAAGACCGCCAGGTCGGGGCTGTGCAGGGGGTCGTGACGGCGGGCCAGATCGGCCTCGATATAGCCGCGCAGCCCCTCCTGCAGCGCCTCGGTGTCGGGGTAGCGCAGGCCGTCCAGCGGATGGTCCAGGGCATCCAGGTCGAGGCGGTCGGCGGGGTCCGGGACCGCGGCGCCGACCAGGGCCTGGAGTGCGGCGCTGCCGGGGTCGGCGGCGGCGTACTTCTCCTCGAAGTCCGGCCAGTTCATCCGGGTGCGCCCGGGATGGGCGGTGAACAGCCGGTGGTAGTGGGCGAAGCCCAGCTCCTTGTCGATCAAGGGCCAGACATCGAGCCGGAAGTCGAACCCCTCGGGCCGGGCGAGCAGCGCATCGACCTGCGCGGGCCCGAAGAAGCGGGGCAGCGGCGGCCGTTCGCCGTCCGGTTCATAGTCGATCTTGGAGTGGTAGGGCACTCCGCGCCGTGACCCGACGTGCAGGACGGGCTCGCGCCCCGAGGGCTGGTAGACGAGCTGCCCGTCGGCGCCGGTCGTGTAGGTACCGCCGCGGCCCTCGGTCAGCAGCACCATCAGATCGACGAAGGCCAGCCCGAAGCCGCGGACGAGCACCGGCTCACCGGGCCGCAGTGCGCTCAGCTCGCTGTCGGCGGTGAAGGCCGGCGGCAGATACGTCAGATCGTGCCGGTTCGCGAAGTCGGTCAACTCCCGCTGTTCCGAGGTGAGTTCGGACTCCAGATGCCCCAGTGTGAGCACCACGAGGTCGGCGGGGAGCGGTGAGCTGCGGCCCGCCAGATGCACCTGCTGCCGCCCGTCGCGCGAGCCCGAGACCCGTACCGCCCGCTGCCGGTGCTCATGGACGGCGACGGCCGGCGGCAGCGCGGCCACCGACCGCTCGTACACCCAGCTCAGATAGGCGCTCTGCAGCCGCCGACCGGCGAAGTCGCGGGGCCCGAGCGCCGCGAGACCGCCGGCCGGTCCGGGAGCGACGGGGATCTCACCGTCCCGCACCGCGCGGGCCCACTCGGCGAGCGAGGGGCCGGGCCGCACCGGCCCGTCCAGTTCGACGCTCTCATCGGTGAACATGGTGACGTCCTCGGCCGTGGAGTTCATCCACAGCAGCGGCGACTGGCCGGCGCGCCAGATACGGCCGCCGCCCGGCGGATGGGGATCGACGAGATGCAGGTCGAGGGGCGTGTCGCCGAGAAGCTCGGGGGCGTTGGCGGCGATCCGCTCGATCAGTCCGGTGCCGCGCGGCCCGGCCCCCACGATCACGACGGACGGCCGCGCCGGCGCACCCAGATCCGGCCTCATCGGGCACCGGCCGTACCGCGGGCGTAGTGCCGCTCCAGGTAGTACTGGCCGACGCCGAGCACGGAGGTGACCACGACGTACCACAGGGTGGCGACCAGCAGCAGCGGGACGACCTGGTAGGTGCGGTGGTAGACGAGCTGGACGGAGTAGAGCAGGTCCTGGACCGCGATGACGCTGACGATGGAGGTGCCCTTGAGGGTGCCGATCAGCATGTTGCCGGCCGGCGGCACGATGGCGCGCATCGCCTGCGGCAGCACGATGCGGCGCAGCCGCCGCCAGGCGCCGAGCCCCAGCGACTGAGCGGCCTCCAGCTGGCCCTTGTCGACGGAGAGGATGCCGCCGCGGACCACCTCGGCGGCGTAGGCGGCCTCGTGCAGGGTGAGGCCGACCACCGCGATGGTGACCGGGCCGAGCAGGTTGACGGTCTTGATGCCGAGGATCGTCGGGTAGAGCGCCCCGATGTTGAACCAGAACAGCAGCTGCACCAGGACCGGCATCGACCGGAAGAGCCAGACGTACCCCCAGCTGACGCCGCGCAGCACGGGGTTGGCGGACAGCCGCATCGTCGCGAGCAGGGTGCCCAGTACGAAGCCCAGCGCCATGACGAGCACGGTCAGCCAGAGGGTGAGCCCCAGGCCGCGCAGTACGGCGGTGGTCAGGAAGTAGTCGGCGACCACGTCCCACTGGAAGGCGTCATTGCGTGCGACGGAGAGGACGGCCGGGACCAGCAGGGCGAGGACGGCGGCGGCCGCGGCCCACTGGCCGGTGCGGCGGCGCGGCACGACCCGGGGGACGGTGCGGTCCGTGTCATCGGGGGGAGCCGCGGCGGATTCGGGGTGAGCGGCGAGGGTGTCGGAAGGCATGCGAAGGCTCCGTGGATGCCGAGAGCGAGCACGGGAGTGGAGCGCCTTCACACAGGCGGAACGGGCCGTGCCCCTCAGCACGACCGGCCCTTGAGGTTATGAGGTGAACACGCCTCGCTGTCAAGGCCGTCCGAACTGTGAGCCGTGGATCACTTCATGGTTGACGCGGAAACGGATGCCTGTTCCACTTAGTCGCATGTATCTCTGGCAGCGGCTGGTCACCCGCGACCACATCGACTTCGGTCGTGTGTGGTCGTCGTCCTGTTGAGCTGACGCCCTGCCCTGAAGCCCGCCGCCGATAAGGCCGGGCCGTTCCGCGGTTCCTCCTCTTCCGTCAACCGCGCGCCTTCACACTTCGCGCCGCCGTCCGGCGCACCCCCTCCCCTCGCCACACCCGCAGTTCGCCTTCGCCTTTTCCTGTCTTGTTGTTCCTTCGGCGTGCTCCAAGAAGGGCGCAGTATGCGCTTCGGCGTCATGACTTTGATCGACAACGTCCCGGACGTGCTGTCCGGGCACCTCCTCACCCCGCACGACCGCCTCCAGGAGGTCATTGAACTCGCGGTTCTGGCAGAGGAGTTGGGGTTCGATGCCTTCGGCGTCGGGGAGCGGCACGGAGCGCCGTTCCTGTCCAGCTCACCTCCCGCGGTGCTGGGCGCGATCGCCGCCCGTACGCACCGCATCCGGCTCTTCACCACCGTCACCGTGCTGTCCACCCTCGACCCCGTACGGGTCGCCGAGGACTACGCCACCGTGGACCAGCTCTCCGGCGGGCGGCTGGAGCTGACCATCGGCAAGGGCAACGCCCCCGAGCCCTGGCGGCTCTTCGCCCGGGAACCGGACGACCAGTACGCGTTGCAGGAGGAGAACTACGAGCTGCTGCGCAGGCTGTGGAGCGAGGAGCAGGTCACCTGGTCGGGCGACTTCCGGCCGCCGCTCGACGGCGCGACCACGCTCCCCCGCCCGTACCAGCAGCCGCCCACCGTCTGGCACGGAAGCGCCACCAGCGAACGCTCGGTGGAGCTGGCCGCCCTGTGGGGCGACCCGGTCCTCGCCGCCAACGTCATCCAGCCGGTGGCCAATTACGCCAAGCTGATCGACCGCTACCGCGCCCGCTGGGCGGACTACGGACACGATCCCTCGGCGGCGCTGGTCGGTTCGGGCGGCACGCTCTACGCCGCGGCCGATGACCGCACCGCCCGCCGGGAGTTCGCGCCCTACTACGAAGCGGCCGTCGCCGCCCGCGACGTACCAGGCAACAACACGCCCTTCCGCTCCCTGGACGAGGCCGCGGACCACGGCCCGGCCCTGGTCGGCTCGCCCGGACGGATCGCCGACAAGATCCGTGGGCAGCACGCCGCCTACGGTCATGCACTGCAGTTCTTCTCCGTGGACAGCGCCGGACTGCCCTTCCCCCGCAAGGCCGAGGTCCTGCGGCTGACCGCCGCCGAGGTGCTGCCGCAGCTGCGTGACGAACTGCCCGACGCGCTCCCGTGGCCGTCCGCCGCCACGGCGCCGGTGCCGTCGCCGGTCCCGGAGGCGGCCCGGTGACCGCCGCACCCGGTCCGCCGCGAACCACCCGTCCGACGATCCGGCACACCACGGTCAACGATCCGCTCGCCCGTCCCCTGCTGGACGAACTCACCCACGAATACAGCACCCGGTACGAGAAACCCGTCGATCTGAGCCTGGAGTACCCGGCAGCGGAGTTCGCCCCGCCCGAGGGTGCGTTCCTGCTGCTCCTGGAGGACGGCAGCCCGGTGGCCGGGGGTGCGTACCGCCGCTATGACGCGCGCACCGCAGAGTTCAAAAGGATCTGGACGCACTCCGCGCACCGCAGGCGCGGGCTGGCCCGGCGGGTCCTCGACGCCCTGGAGCGGGAGGCCGCGGGCCGCGGCTACACCCGCGTCTTCCTGACCACCGGCCCCCGCCAGCCCGAGGCCAAGGGCCTCTATCTGGCGGCGGGTTACCGGCCCCTGTTCGACCTGTCCGCCGCCCCGGAGTCGATCGGCCCGCTGCCGTTCGAAAAGCACCTGGAGATCCCGCGCCCATGACCCTCACCCCCCGCACCACCGCACTGCGCACCGCCGCGCTCCTGGCCGCGGCGGCCCTGGCCCTCACCGCCTGCGGCTCGGGCGGCCCGTCGGGCGCTGCCGGTGCCGCGGGCCCGTCGGCCGCCGACGCCAAGCTCCCCACCACGGATGTGGTCTCGGACGTCAGGAAGGACCCGGCCGCGGCGAAACTGCTCCCCGCGGCCGTCCGCGCGCGCGGCAGCCTCTCCCTCGCCACCAGCGTCGGCACCCCGCCCGGCGCGACCTATCTGGCCGACGGCAAGACCCTGGCCGGCCAGGACATCGACTTCGCGGACGCGGTCGGCAAGGTCCTCGGGCTGCGGATCGACCGCGAGGTGGCGAGCTTCGAGGCGATCCTGCCGGCTCTCGGCAGCGGCAAGTACGACGTGGGTACCGGCAACTTCGGCGTCACCGACGAGCGCCGCAAGACCATCGACTTCGTGACGTACATCAACGACGGCCAGGGCTTCGCGGTCCGCAAGGACAGCCCGCTGAAGAAGGTCGGCTCGCTGGAGCAGTTGTGCGGGCTGACGGTCGCCACCGGCGCAGGCACCACCTTCGAGGCGACGCTGGAGGAGAACCGGCACCGGTGCACGGCGGCGGGCAAGAAGCCCTACGACGTCAAGACCTACGCCGAGCAGGGCGCACTGTGGATCTCGCTCCAGCAGGGCCGCACCGATGTCGTGATGAGCACCATCAACGGGCTGCGCTACGCCGTGCGCGGGCAGCCGGGCCTGCGGTTCCTCAACGAGTTCAAGCGGCTGGACGTCGGCTTCGCGTTCGCCAAGGGCACCCCGCTGGCGCCCGCCTTCCGGGCCGCGGTCAACCGGCTGAAGAAGAACGGCACCTACGGGCGAATCCTGAAGAAGTGGGGCACCGGCCCCTCGGCGATCACGACCTCGCGGATCAGTCCGCCGGAGATCCGCTGACCCGGGGCCGTGGGACGATGGGGCAGCTGCCCTGGTCCCGCGCACGAACCGACCCCCGGGTCAGGTCCGCCTTCCGGTGACCACTTTCCGTCGACGGACGGTCAGGTACCGACCGTGGCGTTCTTCATACTGTCAGTTTCCTTACGGGGCGCATAAGGTGATGGCGCGCCACCCTCTTTGCACCAGATGTGTCACGAACCCCCCGTGCGGCGGCTATCCACTTGGCACACTGTCGGCCTCATGGACGACGATAGGGGTACACACACAGACACCGCGGGTGAGAGGAGGCGTCAATGGGATCGGTGCGCAAGGCGAGCGCCTGGCTTGGCCTCGTCGACGACAGTGATGACGAGCGCTACTACGACGACGACTACGCCGAGGGACCCGATGCCGGTGACTCGGGCGACAGCCCCTGGGTCACCGACCCCCGGGTCCGGGTGGCCGACGAGACCGCCCAGGACCAGGGCACTCGCATCGCCACGGTCACCCCGGAGAGCTTCCGGGACGCCCGCGGCATCGGCGAGCTCTTCCGGGACGGTGTCCCGGTGATCGTCAATCTGACCTCCATGGAGTCCTCCGACGCCAAGCGCGTGGTGGACTTCGCGGCCGGTCTGACGTTCGGTCTGCGCGGTTCCATCGAGCGGGTCGCCACCCGGGTGTTCCTGCTGACCCCCGCCGACTACAAGGTCGTCAGCGGCGAGGCCCGCGCCCACCGCAACGGCGGCTTCTTCAACCAGAGTTGAGCGCGACCCGCGTGTTTCCGGCCGGGGGTCCGGGGGCCCGCGGCGGCAGCCGCCGGTGTGCGGGCCCCCGGATCATGCAGCGCCCTGCGTCAACGGGCGAGGCCGCTCACCGGAAGGCGTCCAGGCCGGTGAGCGCCTTGCCGAGCACCAGCTGGTGCATCTCGACGGTGCCCTCGTAGGTGAGCACCGATTCCAGGTTGGTCGCATGCCGCATGACGGGGTACTCCAGCGAGATCCCGTTGGCGCCGAGGATCGTCCGCGACGTGCGGCAGATCTCGATCGCCTCCCGTACGTTGTTCAGCTTGCCGAAGCTGATCTGCTCGGGGCGCAGCCGCCCCGCGTCCATCCGCCGCCCCAGATGATGGGCCAGCAGGATCCCCTTGTGTAGTTCGACGGCCATGTCCGCGAGCTTGGCCTGGGTGAGCTGGAAGCCGCCGATGGGCTTGCCGAACTGCTCACGCGTCTTCGCGTAGTCCAGCGCCGCCTCGAAGCTGGCACGGGCGGCCCCCATGGAGCCCCAGACGATGCCGTAGCGGGCGTGGCTGAGACAGCCGAGCGGGCCGCCCAGTCCGGTGGCCCCGGGGAGCACCGCGTCGGCCGGCAGCCGTACGTCGTCCATGACGAGTTCGCTGGTCACCGAGGCCCGCAGGGACCACTTGTGCTTGATCTCGGGGGCCGAGAACCCCGGGGTACCGGTGGGGACCACGAAGCCGCGGATGCCGTCGTCGGTACGGGCCCAGACCACCGCGACTCCGGCCACCGAGCCATTGGTGATCCACATCTTGCGCCCGTTGAGCACCCAGTCCCCGCCGTCGCGCTTGGCGTACGTCCGCATCGCCGCGGGGTCGGAGCCATGGTCGGGCTCGGTCAGGCCGAAGCAGCCGATGATCTCGCCGGCCGCCATCCCGGGCAGCCACTGCTGCTTCTGCTCCTCGGAACCGAAGCGCCAGATCGCATACATGGCGAGCGAGCCCTGGACGGAGACCAGCGAGCGGATACCGGAGTCGGCGGCCTCCAGCTCCAGGCAGGCCAGGCCGTACTGGACGGCGGAGGCGCCCGCGCAGCCGTAGCCGGTCAGGGACATCCCGAGCGCACCGAGGGAGCCCAGCTCACGGGCGAGTTCACGGATGCCGGGCAGTTCGCCGCGCTCGTACCAGTCGGCGATCTGCGGCAGGACACGGTCGGCGGCCCACCCGCGGACGGTGTCGCGGACGGCACGGTCCTCGTCGGTCAGCAGATCGTCGAGGCCCAGGGGGTCGCTGGGGTCGAACGGCGGGACCGTCGAGGACTCTGAGGACGGCTTTGCGGACATGGCGGGCCTCCGGCGGGTTCAGCGCTCGCGAAAAACTAGCAGTGGTAGTTATTTCGCTCCCGACGGTACGGCCCGCGGTGCCGCGCGGCAAGGGTCACCGCCGCGCGGCGGGGCGGACGCAGAAGGGGAGAAACGCCGGTCAGCGGCCGGAGCTCGCCGGGGCGGGCTCCCCGTTGCCGAGGCCGGCGCCGGCCGCACCGTCGCCCGGAGCAGGCTCCCCGTCCGCCTCCGCCCGCTCCGTGGAGTCCGCCGCCCGGCGCGGCAGCCGCAGCGCGATCCCCGCACCGACCAGCAGCAGCACGGCGCTGGCGACGAGGGTGATGTGCAGCCCGCGGACGAAGGACTCCCGGGCGGTCTCACGCAGCGCGGCCTTGGCGGCCTCGCCCAGGCCCGCGGCCACCTTGTAGGCCTCGCCGAGGGAGTGCGCGGCCGAGACGGAGACCCGCCCGGGGACACCGTCGACATGGGTCAGGCCCGGGGCGTAGGCGGCGTTCATGACGCTGCCGAGCAGAGCGACACCGATACCGGCGCCGAGCTGGTAGGAGGTCTCCCCGATCGCGGCGGCACCGCCCGACTGCTCGGCGGGAGCCTCGCTGAGCATCGACTCGTACGCCCCGAACAGCGTGGACTGGAAGCCGAAGCCGAGCAGGACGAAGCCCGTGGACAGCAGCCAGGGCCGGTCCTGGCTGCTCATCGCGGTCAGACAGAGCACCGCGACGGCGGTCAGCACAAAGCCGAGGGACACCATGGCGCGCGGGCCGAGCGCCTGCAGCATCTTCGAGCCGGTCAGACCGGCGGCCATCGCGGCGAAGACCAGCGGCAGCATCCGCAGGCCGGTCTCCAGCGGGCTCAGCCCGAGGACGAGCTGGAGGTACTGGACGGCGATCAGCTGCAGGCCCACCAGGGCGAGCATGGCCAGCACGATGCAGCCGACGGAGGTACCGAAGGCGGGCCTGGCGAACAGCCGCATATCGATCAGCGGGTGCTTGCGCCGGCGCTGGCGGCGTACGAACAGGATCAGCAGCAGGACGCCGAGGGCGATGGGCAGGAGGGTGGTCAGGCCCCAGACGGGCGCACCGCTGCCGATCCGCTTGACGCCGAGGACGATGCCCAGCACACCGAGCGCCGCGACGATCGCGCCGATCACGTCCCAGGGGCCGTTGCGCTCACCGCGCGACTCCGGCAGCAGCCACCGGCCTATCAGCAGCATCGCGGCCATCATCGGGATGTTGATGAGGAAGACCGAGCCCCACCAGAAGTTCTCGACGAGGAAGCCGCCGAGGACCGGACCGACCGCGGCGCCGACCGCGGCCACCGCGCTCCACACGCCGATGGCGACCGCGCGCTCGCGCCGGTCGGGGAAGACCTGCCGCAGGATCGACAGCGTCGCCGGCATGATCATGGCGCCGCCGATGCCGAGCAGGGCGCGCGCCACCATCAGGATCTGCGGGTTGGGCGCGAGCGCGGCGGCGGCCGAGGCCAGGCCGAAGAGGCCATAGCCGAGAAGGAGGATGCGCCGGCGGCCGACACGGTCGCCGAGGGTGCCGAAGAGGATCAGCAGCGACGCCGCGATCAGCGGGTAGACGTCGACGATCCAGAGGAGCTCCACCGGGCCCGGCCGCAGGTCCTCGGTGACGGAGGGCACGGCGACGTACAGGATCGTGGTGTCCAGCGCGACGAAGAGCAGGCTGACGCAGAGCACGATCAGCACGGTCCAGCGGTTCGCGCCGCCGCCTGAAAGCCGGGGAACACCAGCCGTCCGTCCACTGCCGGACGCGGTTGTCCCGGACATGCAGCACCTCCAGTCATGCTCTCGCGACCACGGATCAGGGCGCGAAAACGCCCCGGGGGAACCGGCGGCACAAGCGAGTAGGGACGTCAGACTACGCGAGTCCGACAGGGTGCCGCGTGGCTCACCTCACGATGAGACGCTCATCGCAGCGCCGTGCGTTCCCCACCCCGCCGTCGGCAATCGTTCTTCGGCCACCTGGATAATCGTCCGGATGAACGATCTTGCCTCCGCCGCCGTTCCCGGCCGGCCGCTGTGCGACGTCCCCGCCGTACGGGCCGCGCTGCGCCGGGCCGCGCCCGCGCTGGCGGCCTTCTCCGCGATCCGGCTGCTGGGGCTCGTCGTCCTCGCGGTCTGGTCCGCGGTCAACGGCAAGGACTGGCACACGCTGCTGACCGCCCGCTGGGACGCGCTCTGGTACACCCGGGTCGCCGAGCAGGGCTATGGCTACACCGTGCAGTTGCCCAACGGCGATGTGCACTCCAACCTGGCGTTCTTCCCGCTGCTGCCGTGGCTGGAGCGCGGGCTGTCGGCCCTCTCGCCACTGTCGCCGGCCGACGCCGGGATGGTGGTGGCCTGGCTGGCGTCGCTGGCCGCGGCCTGGGCGCTGTACGCGACCGGCGAGCGGCTGCACGGACCGCGGGCCGGGATCGCCCTGGCGGCGCTGTGGGCCGCGCTGCCGGTCGGCATCGTGCAGTCGATGGCGTACTCGGAGTCGCTGTTCACCGCGCTCGCGGCCTGGAGCATGTACGCCGTGCTGACCGGGCGCTGGGGGTGGGCGGGGGTGCTGGCCTCGCTGGCCGGGCTGACCCGGCCGGTGGGTGCGGCGGTCGTGGCGGCCGTGTGGATCACCGCGGCGGTGACGCTGTGGCGGCAGCGGGCCGGCGGCGTACGGGGGCGCGCGGCACTGCGCGCCCAGCCGGGCATGCTGCCCGGTGTGCTGCTCGCCCCGCTCGGCTGGTGCGGCTACTTCCTGTGGGTGGCGGCGCGGCAGGGCTCGTTCACCGGCTATCTCGACGTCCAGGCGGGCTGGCACAACGGCTTCGACGGGGGCATCGGGTTCGGCACCTTCGTCTGGCACCAGTTGTCGGGGCCCGCGTTCGCGGCCGGACTCGGGCTGCTCATCGGCGTCGGGCTGGTGATCTGGCTGTACGTGCACGGCGTCCGGCAGGGCCAGCCGGTGCCGCTGGCGGTCTACGGCGGGACGGTGCTGCTGCTCGCGCTGACCGCCAAGGGCTACTTCGGGTCCAAGCCGCGGCTGATGCTGCCGGCCTATCCCCTGCTGCTGCCGCCGGCGGTGGCGCTCGCGCGGTGGCGCCCGGTCCGGTCCTGGCTGGTCGTCGGCCTGGTGGCGGCGGGCTCCGCGGCGTACGGGGCGTTCTGGCTGAACGGTTCGGGGCCGCCGTGACCTCCGGAGACTCCCCGTGACCGAATGATCCCTTTCCGTCACCGACGCTCCGGGGAAACTTCGCACGCCCCCCGAGCAAAGGACGGATAAACTCTGCCGGAGAAAAGCAGATAAGGCGCTCGGGGTGACGACACGCGGATCCCGGGAAGGGATTGAGAATCGCTGCGAATTCCCTTCCAAATCCCTGCGGCGAAGCCTCGATTGAGACGCATTCCACATCACATCGTCATTACAAAGCGCACAGTTTGACCAAGCACCTACATCACACGCGGTAACGTCGATTGAGTGCGTACCGATGACAAGCTCGACCAGATGGAGGAGCAGCGCCCGACCGATCGCGTCCGACCGCCCCGCATGACCCGGACCCGCCTGTGGCTGTTCGGGGGCACGCTGGCGGTGTACCTCGCGATCGTGGCAGGAGTGCTGGCCACTTCATGGCTGGTCACGTTCGACTGGCAAGTCATGTTCTTCAGGCCCTACAAGCAATGGCCTGAGATCCATGCCTTCCTCGACTACTTCGTTGTACTGGGGCAGCGCGGACCGACCGCGGTGGCCGTGGCTGCCTGGCTGGGCTGGCGCTGCTGGCGCCAGCGCAACCTCCACCCGCTGCTGGTGCTCGGCGCCTCGCTGCTGCTGCTGAACCTCACCGTGGGCGCCGCCAAGCTCGGCATGGGCCGGCTCGGCCCGCACTACGCGACCGTGGTCGGCGCCAACGAGATGTGGCTCGGGGGCGACATATTCCCGTCGGGCCACACCGCGAACGCCGTGGTCACCTGGGGTGTGCTGGCCTACCTGGCGACCACCTCGCTGCGCCGCCGCACGCTGTCGGTGATCGCCGCGCTGGGCGCGCTGGGCGTCGGCATGACCACCGTCTACCTCGGCACCCACTGGGTCAGCGATGTGCTGCTCGGCTGGGCGGCGGGGCTGCTGGTGCTGCTGGCGATGCCGTGGCTGGAGCCCGGCGTCACCTGGTTCGAGGACCGCCTCATGGGCGTCCTGCTGCGGCTGTGGCTGCGACTGCGCCCCGATTCGCTGCGCGGCCCACTGCCGGTCGGCTCGCTGGCTCCCGGGGTGTCCCGGCAGCGCATCGCCCCCGACGGCGAGGTGCTCGTCCGCGAGACGATCTCCGCGGGTACCGGCGGCCGGTCCGCCTCCCACACCCCGGACGGCTGGCCACACCACCCACCGCGCCCGTACACCATCCGTTCGGAGCGCGCCCCGGTCACCCCGGCGGGCAGCCGGCGACCGCCGCACGCGGACCGTGTTCCGCGCACCACACCGCTGAGCCCGACCTCCGGGCGCGGCCGCAACGCGAGCGGCTGAGCGCTCCACGAGCCGCGGGGCCGGTACGCACACCCCACCCCCGCAGCGAAGGCCCCGGCCGCTCCCCATGGAGCGGCCGGGGCCTTCGTCGTATGTGCGGAGCTCAGCCCTGCCAGGTGCGGTGCACCGTGCCGTCCTTGACCTCGAAATTGAGCCGGCCGGCCAGGTACTCCATGGTGATGATCGCGCCCGGGGGCAGCGAGCGGACGGTGGTCCAGCCCCGCCCCCTGGCCTGCTCTTCGGCGTCCTGCTGAGCAAGGCCGACATACGCCTCGATGTCGTCCTGAGGGTTGTCCGGAAGGTTCGGTACGTCAGCCATGACAGCCACCGTAGGCGCCCGCGACGGCCCGCGGAAGCCCGGCCCTCGCACGCCTCGGTGACTTTCCGGTCCGGCATTGGTCACACTTGTGTCACAGCGAACGCTCCGGCGTTTGCCGGAACATATGTCACCCTTACGCGCCGTGTGACGGCGCAACCGGGTGGAAAATTAAACAGCCGGAATTCCACCTTGATCAAATACAAAACGGGCACAGTCAACTCGGCGCCACGCGACAAGCCGTCCGAAAACAATCCCTCGAAAGCCCCGGATTCCCCTTACCGGACGTCCTTTATCGGCCGTCCGGGAATTGTCCAACGAGACACACTCCGCACACATTTCCCGCACATCGCCCCGCTTGCCGGTCCCGCGCCCTCCCGGCCCCGTCCGCCGGCCCGTCCGATGCCACCGGAACGGACCGGAGCGCCACCTCGCTCTGTGCCCCCCGCGCGAGCATCATGTCCCGGGCTCCAGTACACCTTCGACGAACGAGGTGCAGCGGATGGTTACGGACACCGACCGGGCGGACGTCCGTCCCCCCAGGGCGCAGAGCCGCGGGTCGGTGCTCGTCGACTGGCTGACGACCACCGACCACAAGAAGATCGGGCATCTCTACCTGATCACCGCGTTCGGATTCTTCCTGGTGGGCGGTCTGCTGGCGATGGTGCTGCGCGCCGAACTGGCCCGCCCCGGGCTGCAGATCATCGACGCGGAGCAGTTCAACCAGGCGCTGACCATGCATGGCACGATCATGCTGCTGCTGTTCGCCACCCCCGCCTTCGCCGGCTTCGCGAACGAGATCATGCCGCTGCAGATCGGCTCGCCCGATGTGGCCTTCCCGCGGCTGAACATGTTCTCGTACTGGCTGTTCCTCTTCGGCGGCCTGATCGTGCTGGGCAGCTTCCTCACCCCGTTCGGCGGCCCGGCCTTCGGGTGGACGGCCTACGCCCCGCTGAACTCGATGGTCCGCTCCCCCGGCGTCGGCGCCGATATGTGGATCATGGGGCTGGCGCTGGCCGGCTTCGGCACCATCCTCGGCGCCGTCAACTTCATCACCACGATCATCGTGCTGCGGGCGCCCGGGATGACGATGTTCCGGATGCCGGTGTTCACCTGGAACATCCTCTTCACCTCGATCCTGGTGCTGATGGCGTTCCCCATCCTGGCGGCGGCGCTGCTGGTGCTGGAGGCGGACCGGCAGTTCGGGGCGGTGGTGTTCGAGGCGCAGTGGGGCGGTGCGCTGCTGTGGCAGCACATGTTCTGGTTCTTCGGCCATCCCGAGGTCTACATCATCGCGCTGCCGTTCTTCGGCATCATCACGGAGATCATCCCGGTCTTCTCCCGCAAGCCGATCTTCGGCTACGTCATGCTGATCGGCGCGACGATGGCCATCACGGCCCTGTCGGTGATGGTCTGGGCGCACCACATGTTCGTGACGGGGGCGGTGCTGCTGCCCTTCTTCTCCATCATGTCGTTCCTGATCGCGGCGCCGACCGGGGTGAAGTTCTTCAACTGGATCGGCACCATGTGGCACGGCTCGGTCTCCTTCGAGACGCCGATGCTCTGGTCGATCGGGTTCCTGGTGAGCTTTCTGTTCGGCGGGCTGACCGGCGTCATCCTCGCCTCACCGCCGATGGACTTCCATGTCACCGACTCGTACTTCGTCGTCGGCCACTTCCACTACGTCGTCTTCGGGACGGTCGTCTTCGCCACGTACGCGGGCTTCTACTTCTGGTGGCCGAAATTCACCGGCAAGTTGCTCGACGAGCGGCTGGGAAAGATCCACTTCTGGACACTGTTCATCGGCTTCCACACCACCTTCCTCGTCCAGCACTGGCTGGGCGTGGAGGGCATGCCGCGGCGCTATGCCGACTATCTGGCCGCCGACGGCTTCACGGCCCTGAACACCCTCTCCACCGTCGGCTCCTTCCTGCTCGGCCTGTCCACGCTGCCGTTCCTCTACAACGTCTGGAAGACCATGCGCTACGGCGCCAAGGTCTCGATGGACGACCCCTGGGGCTTCGGCCGCTCCCTGGAGTGGGCGACCTCCTCGCCGCCGCCGCGGCACAACTTCACCACCCTCCCGAAGATCCGCTCCGAGTCCCCCGCGTTCGATCTGCACCACCCGGAGGTGGGGAAGCAGCCGACGCCGGCGCCGCCAGTGCCCGGGAGAGCCGGTCCCTGACCTCCCGAATGCGGTCGAGCAGTTCCGGCGGCTCACGGACCTCGAAGTCGAAGCCCGTCAGCACGATGTGGAACACCATCACCTCCAGGCTGTGCGCCCCGGTACGCAGCAGACAGGACTGGTCGTCGACGGCTTCGAGCGTCCCGGCGGCCGGGCCGATGCGCTCCGCGGCCTGCTCCAGCGGGACATGCAGCAGCACGGTGGCCTGCCGTGCGTACGCATGGGTGGAGATGCCCCGGGAGACATACGCGGCGAGATCCTGGGCCGGCGGTGTGCGGGGCGTGAAGCGCGGCCCGTGCGGCGGGGTGAGGGTGAGGCGGTCGGCCCGGTAGGTGCGCCAGTCCGCGCGGTCCGCGTCCCAGGCGACGAGGTACCAGCGGCGTTGGGCGCAGACCAGGCGGTGCGGTTCCACAGTGCGGCGGGAGACCGTGCCGTCGTGGGCGGTGTAGTCGAAGCGGAGCCGGTGGCAGTCCCGGCAGGCGTGCGCGAGTTCGGTGAGGAGGTTCGGGTCGACCCGGGGGCCGCCGCTGCCGAGCAGCGGGACGGTGAAGGCGTTCAGCGCACCGACCTGGCGCTGCAGCCGGTGCGGCAGCACCTGCTCCAGCTTCGCCAGCGCGCGTACGGAGGCCTCCTCGATGCCCTCGACGCCCCCTGCCGCGGCGGTCCGCAGTCCGACCGCGACCGCCACCGCCTCCTCGTCGTCCAGCAGCAGCGGCGGGAGCTCGGCGCCGGCGCCGAGCCGGTAGCCGCCGGCCGTCCCGGGCGCGGAGTGGACGGGGTAGCCCAGCTCGCGCAGCCGGTCGATGTCCCGGCGCACCGTTCGCGGGGTGACATCGAGCCGGCCGGCGAGCTCCGCGCCGGACCACTCCCGGTGGGCCTGCAGCAGCGAGAGCAGGCGGAGCAGACGTGCCGAGGTCTCCAACATGGCCCGAGTCTCGCAGCCCATGCGGACAGCTACGGTCCTCGGTTCGTCCCCACCACCGCGGGCGGTACTCCGTCAGCTCTCGGCAGGACCCGCGACCCGTACGGCCAGGTCGTTGTCGAGCGTGTAATACGGGCCGATCCTGAGCTGTTCCGCATCGGTGCGCACCGGCAGCGCGGGGTAGCTGAAGACCTGCTTCTTGTCGGCGACATCGTCCAGGAGGCGGGCGATACGCACCGGCCCGGCGCCCTCGGCGGGGCGCAGCCACAGGTCCCACGGCTCGCTGCCGTGCTCCCACCGGCCGGCCAGCTCCTCGTAGGGCAGCGTGAAGCGGAACTCCGGGCCCTCGACGGTCAGCGGGACGGTGACGGTGGCCGGTTCGGCGTCCGGGGCGGCGGGGTGGTGGCGCGCCCGGGCCTCGGCGCGGGCACCGGCCCCCGCGGAGGCGCCGTACAGCCGGCCGGAGACCGTTATGCCGCCGGGCGCGACAAGGATGTCACCGGCTTCGGCGTGCGGGCCGCGCAGCCAGCTGCGCAGCGCGAGATTGCCGAACTTGGTCGCGTACGGAATGCGCACACCGAGCCGGCCGATGCCCGCCAGCGGCCTGCGGTCCACCAGCGACCGCAGGTCGTTGACGCCCGGCAGCAGGCGCCGCGGGTCCCGGCCGTCACCGAGGTCGGCGTAGGCGTTCCAGCGGCCCTCGGCGAGGGCGACGGTGCTGGGCAGCACGGCACGCAGGCGCCCGGCGCCGTTCGGCCCGAGCGGCAGCCGTACCTCGTCGTCCGCACCGTCGCCGCCGCGCAGCCGCAGCACCAGCGCCGCGCTCCAGGCGGCAGGGGTGTCCTGAGGGGCGTTCAGGTCGAAGGTGAGGCCGCCCGCGGAGTCCGCGATGCAGTCGGCCCGCAGTTCCACCGGCTCCCCCTCGTCGCCCCGCTCCTCCGGCCGCTCGGGGCCGTCGGTTCCCTCGCTCACCGGAACCACGGGTTCCTGATCGATGGCAGAGGACTCCTTCATCTCGTCTCCGGTCACGGTCAGTTGGCTCGACGCCGTCATACCGTCCGCACCCCTCTCAGCCCGGCGCGGGCCGCATCCTTGGTGGCGTATGCGCCGCTGAGCAGGGCTCCCCGGGCGCGATGCAGGCTGCCGCGCAGCCGGTTGCCCCGCCCGCGGGCCAGCAGCTCGCCGAAGAGCTCCTCATAGCGTCCGGCGACCGCGGCGGGGTCGAAGCGGGCCGACGAGGCCAGCGCGGCCCCGCCCATCCGCTTGCGGGCGGCGTCGTCGTTGATCAGCGTGAGCAGCGAGCCCGCCAGCGCCTCCGGATTGCCGACCGGCACCAGCTTGCCGTCCACCCCGTCGTCGATGATCTCGCCGGGACCGTGCGGGCAGTTGGTGGCGACGACCGGCAGACCGCAGCGCATGGCCTCGACGATCGTCATCCCGAAGGACTCCAGGCTGGAGGAGACCGCCGCGATCGAGCCCTTGGCCCACTCGGGCTCCAGGGGGTTGGCCGGGCCCATCAGGAAGACATGGTTGTACAGGCCGAGTTCGTCGATCAGGGTGCGCAGTGCGGCCTTCTCGGCGCCGCCGCCGTAGATCCGCAGCCGCCAGTCGGGACGCTCGGCGGCGACCTGGGCGAAGGCCCGGATGAGGACGTCATAGCGCTTGACGCGGGCGAGCCGGCCGGCCGCGACGACCCACTTGCCGCTGCCGTCGGCGGGCGTGAGAGCCGGCTCCGGCACGCTGTTGGGCACCGCCTCGACGCGTACCCCGGGCAGCCGCAGCGTCCGGCGGTAGGCACGGGCATCGGCCTCGGTGACGGTGGTGACCGCGTCGAGGCGCGGATAGGCGCCGCGCAGTGCCAGCTTGAGCGCCCGGCTGTGGGTGTCCAGGGTGAGATGCTCCTGGCCTATCCGGACCGGGCCGCGGCGCGCCTGCCTGGCGATGTGCACATTGAGTCCGGGCCGGGTGCCGACCACCACGTCCGTCTCCGTCCGGCGCAGATGCTGGGCTATCCGGCGGTCGGTGAGCTCGCTGTACTGGCCGAAACGGCCCTCGGCGGCGGGAAATATCCTCGCGGGACGGGCATGTGCGGGATCGGCACCGTCGTAGTCGGGGCTGTTCTCCCTGATGTCCACGAGATGCCGCAGCGCGACCCGCGGGCCGAGGTCGAAGACCGGCTCGTCGCGGTGGCGCAGTACGGACACGATCTCCACGTCGTGCCGCTCGGCGAGCGTGCGCGCAAGGTTGAACGTCGTCCGGATCGTTCCCCCGATGCCGTAGGCATTATGAATCAGGAATGAGATGTGCATCCGTCCCCGTGTCCCCTGGTCTTCCGGTCGTTCTGGTCTCCCCGTGGGACACGTCGCGCCCCCCTCCCGACGGCGCGACGCATCCCCTGCTGAACGGTAGGACCGCGAAGAGGGGTTCCTGGTTGGGCCTTTCGCCAAGTTGTTCCGCAAAAGTTAGGTCATCGGTAGCCGGGGCATGGAACCTCCCGGCTTCGAATCCCCTCCGCCTCCGCCGTGTCACCAGGCCTTCCGGCGGATCGGGACCGGGCGGCCCCCGGCGGGGTCGTCACACCGTGGTCGTCCAGCCGTCAGGCGTCGTGAGCCGGACCGGAGTTCGACGACGCCTTGTGGGGAAGCCGCAGCTCGGTGCCGACCGACAGCCGGTTCGGATTGCGTCCGATGACCTTCCGGTTGGCCTTGTAGAGCGCCTTCCAGCCGCCCTTCACGCGGTACTTGTGGGCGATCTCGCCGAGCGTCTCCCCGCGCCGCACGGTATGGGTCCGGACGGGGGCGGTCAGCCCGTAACGCCGGGCACACTCGGGCCAGGCTCCCCACCCCTGCGCGGCCTGCACCCTCTTCGCGATCTTGATCTGCTCGTCGCGGGAGGCGAGGTCGGCCCGCTCCGCGAAGTCGAGGCCGCCGAAGGCCTCCCAGGTGGGCTGCCAGAACTGCAGCCCGCCGTAGAAGGTGTTGCCGGTGTTGACGTGCCAGTCACCACTGCTCTCGCAATCGGCCAGGCACCCCCACGGCCACTGGTCGCCGGCGCAGGCGTGCGAGGTCTTGCCGCCGGGGCCGCCGCCGGTCCCGTCAGCGGCGGCGGCGCCGGGCAGGCACAGCACCAGGGCGGCAGCCGCCGCGGTGAGCAGCCCGACGGATCCCACGAAGCGCCGAGGCGCCGAAGAGTTGTCCGACATAGCCGGTGACGGTAAGCAGCAGTCGGCCGCTGACCAGCGCGCCACGCCCTCAGGGCCCCGCCCCCACCCGGTCCGGTGTACGGAACGCCGCCGACTGCACCAGGTTCTGCGCAAGAGTTGGCGTTATGTGACCGCTTCTGGGGCGGCTTTCCACGGTTTTCCGCTGTGCGGGGATTGGTTCGATTCTGTTCCCGCCCTCGCGTGACTCCTGCCGCAGGTCACCCGTTGTCCTTGTACGAGCCGGCGACCACCCGGCAGAAGCACAGAGATCGAGGAGCCACCCGTGCCGCGCATGCTCGACGTCAGCGACGACGTTCGCGCCGAGATCGGCGACGAAGAAGCCGACCGCCTGCTGGCCGGTGGCGACGCCCCCGGCAGCTACGACTGCACCTCCTGCCGGACCCCCGGTGACAGCGAGCAGGAGCGCACCAGCACCGTCCTGTTCGTGGGCGAGGAGACCGCGGTGCTCGCGTTCGCCCATGCCACCTGCATCCCCTCGCAGGTCGTCCCGGTGTCGGAGGAGCAGCTCCAGGGAGCCGTGCGCTCCATCACCGGAGAGGAAACAGCCGCCCCCCAGAACCCCGCCCCGGCCGTCCCGCTCCCCACCGCCCCACGCCAGGCGACCCTCGGGATCACCTGCGGTCTGGTGCTGATCGAGAGCGACCTGCGCCCGGCCCTGGTGGTCGAGCCGGACGGCCCGATCGCCCGTCCCGGCTCGGCCGGCCCGGACGACGCCTTCCTTCCGCTGCTCCTGGAGCAGGGCTTCCACCCGGTGATGGACATGAACCAGCTCCCGGGCCCGAACCCGGGCTGGTCCGCGCTGCTGGCCATGGGCAAACTGCACGCGGTCCTGCAGCCGGGCAGCGCCGGCCAGCAGGCCGCCTGGTGGCAGGCCCACCAGCCGCTGGCCGTCTCCGACGGCTGGCGCGCCGCGGCCAACAAGGCGCAGTCGGTGGTGATGTACGCGGCGCCCGCGGGCTCCATCGGCCACCAGCCCCGCGAGGACCTGATGCGCCAGGCACTGGAGGACGCCGCGGCCAAGGGCGCCCTGGTCGCCGCGGAGATGCCGCTGGCCGGCACCTGACAGCCCCTCGGCACCCGATCGCGGGAGCAGGACCGTCATCCGGACGGTCATGCCCTCGCGATCAGCCATTTCCGCAGGAAAGCCGCATCCCGCGGCCTGCGAGGTCGTTGGCACATACGTGCACGCATACGACCCCTCCTCCCGCGCCCCCTACGCCCACCCGATCCCCGGCATGCGCCCGTCCCACGAACGCGGGACGAGGCACACCACGGACCATGGTTCGGCCACGCCGATCTATGACGCGCTGTACGCCGAGTACCGCCGCTCCTTCCGGGCGCTGCCAGGGGACCGTACGGACGAGCCGGAGATCTCGGAGGTGCTGCGCGATGCCGGGAATTGGAGCCGTACGGCGGCGTCCACGGGCCACTGGGAGGTCGTGAGCCGGCAGTCGTACCACCCGGGGGGTCATCTCCCGGCGGCGCTGCCGCCGGCACAGCGGGACGCCCGGCCGCACGGACGCTGATCGGTCCGCACGGCCAGGGAGCCGGCGCTACTTCTTCCTGCCGCGCTTCTCGCGCACCCGCACGGAGATATGGATCGGCGTCCCGTCGAAGCCGAACTCCTCGCGCAGCCGCCGCTCGACGAAGCGGCGGTAGCCGGCCTCCAGGAAGCCGGAGGCGAACAGGACGAAGCGCGGCGGCTTGGTGCCCGCCTGGGTGCCGAAGAGGATGCGGGGCTGCTTGCCGCCGCGGATCGGGTGCGGGTGGGAGGCGACGATCTCCCCGAGGAACGCGTTCAGCCGCCCGGTCGGGATACGGGTCTCCCAGCCGGCCAGCGCGGTCTCGACCGCCGGGACCAGCTTCTCCATGTGGCGGCCGGTGCGCGCGGAGACGTTCACCCGCATCGCCCAGGGGATCTGCACGAGGTCCCGCTCGATCTCCCGCTCCAGGTAGAAGCGGCGCTCCTCGTCGAGGGTGTCCCACTTGTTGTAGGCGATGACCAGGGCGCGTCCGGCCTCCACGGCCATCGTGATGATGCGCTGGTCCTGGACGCTGATGGACTCGGACGCGTCGATCAGGACGACCGCGACCTCGGCCTTCTCGACGGCCGCCGCGGTCCGCAGCGAGGCGTAGTAGTCGGCGCCTTCCTGGAGGTGCACCCGGCGGCGGATACCGGCGGTGTCCACGAACTTCCAGGTCTTGCCGCCCAGTTCGATCATCTCGTCGACCGGGTCGCGGGTGGTGCCGGCAACCTCGTTGACGACCACCCGCTCCTCGCCGGCGACCTTGTTCAGCAGCGATGACTTGCCGACGTTCGGCCGGCCGATCAGCGCGATCCGGCGGGGGCCGCCGAGTGCGGTGCCGAAGGTCTGCGCGGGCGCCTCGGGCAGCGCGTCGAGGGCGGCGTCGAGCATGTCGCCGGTGCCCCGGCCGTGCAGCGCGGAGACCGGGTGCGGCTCGCCGAGGCCCAGCGACCACAGCATGGCGGCGTCGGCCTCACCCGACGGGCCGTCGACCTTGTTGGCGACCAGGACCACCGGCTTGCCGGCGCGGCGCAGCAGCTTGACGACGGCTTCGTCGGTGTCGGTCGCGCCGACCTTGGCGTCGACGACGAAGACGACCGCGTCGGCGGCATCGATGGCGAACTCGGCCTGCAGCGCCACGGAGGCGTCGATGCCGAGGACGTCCTGCTCCCAGCCACCGGTGTCGACGACCTTGAAGCGGCGGCCGTTCCAGTCGGCCTCGTAGGTGACGCGGTCGCGGGTGACGCCCGGCTTGTCCTCGACGACCGCTTCACGGCGGCCGATGATGCGGTTCACCAGGGTCGACTTGCCGACGTTGGGGCGGCCGATGACGGCGAGGACGGGCAGCGGGCCGTGGCCGGCCGCGGCGATGTCACCCCCGACCTCCTCGAGGTCGAAGCCCTCCTCCGCGGCGAGCTCCATGAACTCCGCGTACTCGGCGTCGCCAAGCGCACCGTGCTCGTCGCCGGTAGGGATCTGGTCGTTCATGAAGTCCGTTCCTCGTTCATCATCGTGATCGGTGGGCCGCTCGTCCGCGGCCCACTACTCAAGTGTGGGTCAGCGCCCGGTCAGGCGCCTGGCCCCCGCCAGGTGGGCGGTCAGCCGCTCCTGGATCCGTACGGTCGCCTCGTCGAGCGCCTTACGGGTACGCCGCCCGCTGCCGTCGCCCGCCTCGAAGGCGTCACCGAAGACGACATCGACACGGGACCGCAGCGGCGGCACGGCCGGCGTCAGCCGACTCTGCCGCTCCGTGCTGCCGAGCACCGCCACCGGCACCACCGGGGCCCCGGAGCGCACCGCGAAGTACGCCAGGCCCGCCCGCAGGGAGGCGAAGTCGCCCTCACCGCGGGTGCCTTCCGGGAAGATCCCCAGCACGCCGCCCTGGTCCAGCACCCCGAGGGCGTCGGTGATCGCCTTGCGGTCGACGGTGTTGCGGTCCACCTTCAGCTGCCCGATGCCCCGCAGGAACGGGTCCAGCGGGCCGACGAAGGCTTCCTTCTTGATCAGAAAGTGCACCGGCCGCGGCGCGGTGCCCATCAGCATCGGGCCGTCGATGCCGTGCGAGTGGTTGACGGCGAGAATCACCGGGCCGGCCGACGGCACCCGCCAGGCGCCCAGCACCCGCGGCCGCCACAGCCCGTACATCAGGCCGATGCCGATCCGCCGGCCGACCGCGGCGCCCGCCTCGCTCGGGGCCCCGCCGCTGTCGGTCACCGGGCGACCCGCCCTGCCTTTTCGGCGCCGGCGCCCTCGATGAGGGTGACCACGCACTCGATGACCTGCTCCAGCGTCAGCTCGGTGGTGTCGACCTCGACGGCGTCGTCCGCCTTGGCCAGCGGGGAGGTCTTCCGGCCGGAGTCGGCGGCGTCCCGCTTGATCAGCGCCTCGCGGGTGGCGGTCAGGTCGGTGGCCTCCTTGCCCTTGAGCTCGCCGCTGCGGCGGGCCGCGCGCGCCTCGGGGGAGGCGGTGAGGAAGACCTTGAGGTCGGCGTCGGGCAGGACGGTGATGCCGATGTCCCGGCCCTCGACGACGATGCCGTGCGGCGCCTCGGCGGCGATGCTGCGCTGCAGATCGGTGATCAGGGCCCGTACCTCGGGAACGGCGCTGACCGCGCTGACCGCGGCGGTGACCTCCTGGGTGCGGATCGGGCCCGCGGCGTCCAGGCCGTCGACCGTGATGGTCGGCGCGGACGGGTCGGTGCCGGAGACGATCACGGGCTTGGCTGAGGCGTCGGCCACCGCGGTCGCGTCATTGACGTCGATGCCGTTGGCCAGCATCCACCACGTGATCGCGCGGTACTGGGCGCCGGTGTCGAGGTAGCCGAGGCCCAGCTTGGCGGCGACGGCCTTGGACGTGCTGGACTTGCCCGTGCCTGCGGGGCCGTCGATGGCGACAATCACTGCTGCCGGGGCGGTCCGAGCGGCGGTTTCCACGGTGACGAACACCTTTCTTGTACACGGGGCGGGGGTCCAAGGCCATAAGGGCCTCGGACAAGGTTACTGGCTCACCCGCACGGCGCCGTCCACGGTGTCATGGCCGGATGGACCAGCCCCGCTCCCGCAGCTCCGCGGTCAGCACCGGAACGGCCTGCGGCTCGACCATGAGCTGGATGAAGCCGGCCTGCTGTCCGGTGGCGTGCTCGATGCGGACGTCCTCGATATTGACCCCGGCCCGGCCGGCGTCGGCGAAGATCCGGGCCAGCTCGCCGGGCTGGTCGCCGATGTAGACGGCGACGATCTCGTAGGTGGCCGGGGCGGCGCCGTGCTTGCCGGGCACCCGTTCCCGGCCGGCGTTGCCGCGGCGGAGCACGTCCTCGATGCCGCCGGCGCCGCCGCCGCGCTTCTCCTCGTCGGCGGACTGCAGGGCGCGCAGGGACCGTACGGTCTCGTCCAGGTCGGCGGCGATCTCGCCCAGCACATCGGCGACCGGGCCGGGATTGGCGGAGAGGATGTCGATCCACATCCCCGGATCGGAGGCCGCGATCCGCGTCACATCCCGGATGCCCTGGCCGCAGAGCCGTACGGCGGTCTCGTCGGCGCCCTTGAGGCGGGCGGCCACGAGGCTGGAGACCAGCTGCGGGGTGTGCGAGACGAGGGCGACGGCGCGGTCGTGGGCGTCCGCGTCCATCACCACCGGGACGGCCCGGCACAGGGCGATCAGCTCCAGGGCGAGGTTGAGCACCTCGGTGTCGCCGTCGCGGGTCGGAGTGAGCACCCAGGGCCGGCCCTCGAAGAGGTCGGCGGTGGCGGCCAGCGGGCCGGAGCGCTCCTTGCCGGCCATCGGATGCGTGCCGAGGTAGCCGGAGAGCTCGCAGCCCCTCGCCTCCAGCTCGCGGCGCGGGCCGCCCTTGACGCTGGCGACGTCGATGTAGGCGCGGGCCACCCCGCGCCGGATGGCATCCGCCAGCGCCGCCGCGACATGGGCCGGCGGCACGGCCACGATGGCCAGATCGACCGGTCCCGGGGGCGCCTCGGCGGTGCCCGCACCGAGCGCGGCGGCCGTCAGGGCCTGCGCCTGGTCGTGGTCCTCCAGGAACACCTGGACGCCGCGCGCATGGAGCGCCAGCGCCGCCGAGGTGCCGATCAGGCCCGTTCCGATGACGAGTGCGGTCCTCACTGCGCGATGTCCTTTCGCAGCGCCCCGGCCGCGCCGAGGTAGACATGGGCGATCCCGGCCTTGGACAGCCCGGTCTCGACATGGGCGAGCACCCGCACCACGCGCTCCATGGCGCCGGTGATGTCCAGCTCCTGGGCGCAGATCAGCGGGACGTCCGTGATGCCCAGGGCGCGCACGGCGGCGGCCGGGAAGTCGCTGTGCAGATCGGGGGTGGCGGTGAACCACACACTGATCAGGTCGTCCGCGCGGAGGTCGTTGCGCTCCAGGATGGCGGTGAGCAGCTCGCCGACCTGCTCCTGCATGTGTCCCGCGTCGTCCCGCTCCAGCTGGACGGCCCCGCGGACCGCTCGTACCGCCACGTCACTGCTCCCCTGCGTTCTGTGCCGCTTCACGCCCCTGGTGCGCGCACTGATCAGCGTAACCAGCCGCACGGACAATCCGTACGCGGCGGCCGGCCGGCGAGACGGCCGGGGGGGCGGGGGCGGCGGTCCGTGCGCGCCGCGACCGGCCGCCCACCGATAGTGACCAGGCTTCCGGAGGGAAGCATTCCGCCCCCGAAACCTGGTGACATTCGCCATCCCACCAGCGACAATCGCCGCCATGTCCGAAGCCGCCGCAGCTCACACCCTGGTCGCCGAGCACACCGTCTACGCATGTGTGATGGGCTCGCGCGCCTTCGGTCTGGCCACGGAGTCCAGTGACACCGACCGGCGCGGGGTGTATCTCGCACCCACCCCGCTCTTCTGGGGCTTCGAGAAGCCGCCGACCCATGTGGAGGGACCGCGCGAGGAGGAGTTCTCCTGGGAGCTGGAACGGTTCTGCCATCTGGCGCTGCGCGCCAACCCCACCATCCTGGAGTGTCTGCACTCCCCCTTGGTGGAGCGGATCGACGCCACCGGCCACGAGCTGCTCGCGCTGCGCGACGCCTTCCTGTCGCGGCAGGCCCACCGCACCTTCACGGGCTACGCCGGCGGTCAGCTCAAGCAGCTGCGCGCCGACGTACGGCAGCACGGCGCGCCCCGCTGGAAGCACGCCATGCATCTGCTGCGGCTGCTGGCCTCGTCCCGCGATCTGCTCCGGACCGGCGTGCTCACGCTGGACGTCGGCCAGGACCGGGAGGAGCTGCTGGCGGTCAGGCGCGGTGAGGTGGCCTGGGACCGGGTGGAGCGCCGGATGGCGAGGCTGTCCGAGGAGGCCGAGGCCGCGGTGTCCGGCTCGCCGTTGCCGGCCGAGCCGGACCGCGGCCGGGTGGCCGACTTCCTGTTCCGGGCCCGGAAGGCCTCAGCGCTCGGCTGAGGCGCCCGCCGTCCTGGCCCGGACGATGAGGTCGTGCAGCGCCTCGCGGGCGCCGGGGGCGTCCGGCAGGGCGGTGGCGTCCTGGGCGGCGTCCAGCCGGGCGTGCAGCGCCTCGATGTCCGTACGCAGCCGCGCCGGGTCCACCACCTCACCGGCCGCGCCGTGTTCGGCCTCCTCCTTGGCCGCGATCAGCTCCGGTATGTAGGCGGGCGCGGCCAACTCGTCGGCCAGCGTGGGCAGATGGGGCTGCACCCGGCCGCTGTCCATGAGGTGGATGCCGGTGAGCAGCACCCGCAGCGTGTACAGCAGCGGCTTCAGCTCGCCGGTCTTCCCGAACAGCCGCCACTGGGTCGTGGCGAAGCCCCGGTAGTGGTGGGCGTGGTGGGCGGTGAGCAGGTCCGGCACCAGCGCGATCAGCTCGTCGTGCACGGGAGTGGTGTGCACGACCAGGGGCGAGAGCAGCTGCTCCAGCACGTAGCCGTTGCGCCGCAGCAGCAGCCGGGCGAATTTGCGCAGGTCGTGCGAGACCAGATCCAGCTCGGTGCGGCCCTGGTGCCACATCCGGGTCCGGGTCTCCTCGGGCTCGTGCAGCCCGAGGAGGGCGGCGGCCGGCAGGAGGTGGGCGCCGCGCAGATCGACGTCGGAGTCCCGGGACGGGAAGCCGTACAGATGGGCGCCGGAGACCGTCGCGAAGACCAGCGGATCGTCCTGTTCCGCGACCACGGCGCCCAGGTCGACGGCGGGCAGCCCGGCCTCCCGGAGGACGGCCGCCCTGCCGGCGGCTGTCGGGTTCTCACGCATCCCAGGCCTCCCCCAGTGCCAGCAGTTCGTCGCGGTACTCGATACGGGCGGCCCACTCCTCGGGCCAGGCGCCGGCCCCGAGGTGGGCGCCGGCGAACGCACCGGTGAGGCAGGCGATCGAGTCGGAGTCGCCGGAGGTGCAGGCGGCCCGGCGCAGCGCGGTGAGCGGCTCGTCGGGGAAGAGCAGGAAGCACAGCAGGCCGGTGGCCAGCGCCTCTTCGGCGATCCAGCCGGCGCCGGTGGCCAGGCAGGGGTCGGACTCCGGGTCCCGGGCGCCGAGCGCCGCGTCCAGCCGGTCCAGGACGCCGAGGCAGTCGTCCCAGCCGCGCGCGCTGAAGGCCGTCTTCGAGGGGTCCTGGCTCCGCCGCCACAGGTCGCCGAGCCAGTCCTCCCGGTAGACGGTGCGGTGGTCCTGGGCGTATGCGCGCAGCAGGCCGGGCAGTTCGGCGGGCGGTGCGCCGTCGGCGAGGGCGCGTACGGCGAAGGCGGTCAGGTCACTGGCGGCCAGCGCGGTGGGGTGCCCATGGGTCAGCGCGGACTGCAGCTGCGCGGCGCCGGAGCGTTGGTGCGGGCTCAAGCCCGGCGCGAGCCCGATCGGCGCGACCCGCATATTGGCGCCGCAGCCCTTCGACCCCATCTGGGCGGCTCCGGCCCAGGGCCGGTCCCGGTCGCTGAGCAGCTCACAGGCCCGCAGACAGGTGGCGCCCGGTGCCCGGTTGTTGTCGGGCGAGCGCCACCAGGCGACGTACTCCTCGCGTACGGGAGCCAGGAGGCCGTGCGGGGTGAGCGCACCGCGCCCCATGGCGGTGTGCAGCCCGCGGCCCAGCGCCAGCGTCATCTGGGTGTCGTCGGTGACAAAGGCGGGGTCGGGCAGCGCCATCTGCCGCCACGGGCCGCACTTGGCCAGGATCGAGGGCACATCGTTGAACTCGGTGGGAAAGCCGAGCGCGTCACCGAGCGCCAGCCCGATCAGCGAGCCGGTAGCGGCGGACCCCTTGGACACCATGAAAAAACCACCCCTTAATGTCAGCGTGACATTAAGGGGTGGTGGGGCGGCGCCGCAAGCCATTTCCCTGCCGTGCGGCCCCGCGGAGACCCTTGGGCTCCTAGAGCTCGACCTCACGCATCAGCATGCCGACCTCGGTGTTGGTCATCCGGCGCAGCCAGCCCGACTTCTGGTCGCCCAGCGCGATCGGGCCGAAGCTCGTACGGACGAGCTTGTCGACCGGGAAGCCGGCCTCGGACAGCATCCGGCGCACGATGTGCTTACGGCCCTCGTGGAGCGTGACCTCGACGAGGTAGTTCTTGCCGGTGTTCTCCACGACCCGGAAGTGGTCGGCGCGGGCGTAGCCGTCCTCCAGCTGGATGCCGTCCTTGAGCTGCTTGCCCAGGTCACGCGGGAGGGGGCCCTGGATCGCGGCCAGATAGGTCTTCTTGACGCCGTAGCGCGGGTGCGTCAGACGGTGTGCCAGCTCGCCGTGGTTGGTGAGCAGGATGATGCCCTCGGTCTCGGTGTCCAGCCGGCCGACGTGGAACAGCCGCGTCTCACGGTTGGTGACGTAGTCGCCCAGGCACTGGCGGCCGTCCGGGTCCTCCATCGTGGAGACCACACCGGCCGGCTTGTTCAGCGCGAAGAAGAGATACGACTGGGTGGCGACCGTCAGGCCGTCGACCTTGATCTCGTCCTTCTCCGGGTCGACGCGGACGCCCTGCTCCAGGACGATCTGGCCGTTGACCTCGACCCGCGACTGGTCGATCAGCTCCTCGCAGGCCCGCCGCGAGCCCATACCGGCCCTGGCCAGCACCTTCTGCAGCCGCTCGCCCTCCTGGTCGCCGAACGTCTTGGGCGTCTTGATCTGCGGCTTGTTGTGGCGGGCGCGGTTGCGCTCCTCCACCTGGGCGTCGTACTCACGGGGCCGTGCGGGCGCCTGGCCGCGGCCGCGCTGCGGGCCGCCCTTGGCACCGGGGCGGGCGCCCTTGGACGCGGCACCGGTACGCGGGCCGCCCTTGGCACCGCCACGGGCCGCCGCGCCCCGGCTACCGCCGCTCTTGGCACCGCCGCCCTTGGCACCGCCACTCTTGGCATCGCCGCCGCTCTTGGCACCGCCGCCGCGCTCGTCCTTGCGGTCCGAGGAGCCCCCGGGACCACCGGATCCGCCCACGTCGTAGCGGCGCTCCTCGGGACGGGGACGGCCCGCGCGCTGCGAGTCGTCCCTCTTCCCCCCGGCCTTCGGCCGCGGGGTGCCCCCGCCGGCGCCGCGGTGGTCGCCCCGGCCGCTGTCCCTGTTGTTCCTGCCGCTGCTTCGCATCAATGATCCGTCTGAGAGTCGCCGCTGTCGTCTACGTCGAACGACGGGATACCTTCCGGGGAGTCGCCCTCGACCGCCTCCGCCTCCGGGAGGAATGGTGCGAGCTCCGGGAGCTCGTCCAGGCCGCGCAGGCCCATTCGCTCCAGAAAGTAATTCGTCGTCCTGTACAGGATCGCACCTGTTTCAGGTTCCGTCCCCGCCTCCTCCACCAGTCCGCGCTGGAGGAGCGTGCGCATCACACCGTCACAGTTCACTCCGCGTACGGCCGAGACCCGGGAACGGCTGACCGGCTGACGGTACGCGACCACGGCCAGAGTCTCCAATGCGGCCTGGGTCAGCCGGGCCTGCTGCCCGTCCAGGACGAAGCTCTCCACCGCATCCGCGTACTCGGCACGGGAGTAGAACCGCCAGCCCCCGGCGACCAGGCGCAGATCGAAACCGCGCCCCTGGCGGGCGTAGTCGTCGGACAGCTCGCGCAGCGCCAGCGCGACCACGCGGCGGGGCCGCTGCAACACCCTGGCCAGGTGTTCCTCGGTCGCCGGCTCGTCGACGACCATGAGGACCGCCTCCAGCGCGGGCTTGAGCGCCAGCTCGGCGACGCCCAGCGCCCCGGCCGGTGCCTCCGGCCGCTCCCCCGGGGCGCCGTCCGCGCCGGTCTCCGTGATGTCGTACGCCCCGTCACCGGCCACGCCGCTCATTCCCGCTCCTCCGCTGTGTGCACTCCCTGCTCCGCCTCGGCGGCGCGCTGCCCCGGCTCCTGGTCGAACTCGTCCGTGACCACCGGCTCGGCGCCCTCCGCGCCCGTCCAGCGGACGCTCAGCGCCCCCAAGGCCTCCTCCTGCTCCAGGACCACCACCCGCTCCCGGTAGAGCTCCAGCAGCGCCAGGAAGCGCGCCACGACGGTGAGGGTGTCCGGTGCGTCCGCGCACAGCTCCTGGAAGTCGGCCTCGCCCGCCTCCCGCAGCCGCGCCATCAAGACCTCGGCCTGCTCCCGCACGCTCACCAGCGGCGCATGGATGTGGTCGACATAGACCTGCGGCCGGGCCTTGGGCTGCATCGCCTTCACCGCGAGCTTGGCGAAGCCCTCCGCCCCGGTGCTGATGACCACCTCGGGCAGCAGCTCGGCAAGGTACGGCTCCAGCCCGACCGTACGGGGATAGCGCCGGGCCTCGTCCGCCAGCCGGCCGCTGAAGATGTCCGCGATCCGCTTGTAGGCGCGGTACTGCAGCAGCCGGGCGAAGAGCAGATCACGGGCCTCCAGGAGCGCGAGATCCGCCTCGTCCTCCACTTCGGCCGCGGGCAGCAGCCGGGCCGCCTTGAGATCCAGCAGCGTCGCCGCGACGACCAGGAACTCCGTGGTCTGGTCCAGATCCCAGTCCGGCCCCATGGCCCGGATGTGCGCCATGAACTCGTCGGTCACCTTCGACAGCGCGACCTCGGTCACGTCCAGCTTGTGCTTGGAGATCAATTGCAGGAGGAGATCGAAGGGTCCCTCGAAGTTCTCCAGCCGGAGGGTGAACCTGCCGGCGCCGGTCCCCGGTGGCGTCCCGGCGGGATCGGGATCGGGATCGGGGCCGGCAGCGGGATCGGGGCCGGCAGCGGAGGCCTCCCCGGGGGCAGCTGCCCGTGACGCGTCGGAAACCTCCGGCGCCTCGTCAGCCGCGTCCGCCGCGGGCACCTCGGGATCTTCCGGCGCGGCGGGCTCTTCCGGCGCCACGGACCCGTCCAACACCTCGGGCTCGTCCAACACCCGAGGCCCATCGGACACCTCGGGCCCGGACACCTCGGGCGTCCCCGGCACACCCGCCGCCTCCGGCACCACGGACTCGTCCGGGGCCGCAGGCGCCTCCGGTCCCACCGGACCCGCGGCCGCCCCGCGCCCGAGCGCTCTACGGGCGCGGGGCGCAGGGGCATCGTCGTTGGTCGTCGGCATCGCGGTCCATGGTGCTGCGGTCCCGTGCCGGGGGCGACGGGCTGGTCACGGGCGGGACACCCCGCCGAGTGGGCAGGCTATCTCGCGGCGCCCGTGCCATGGCCGACCCGACGCGGCCGGTCCCGCGCGGCGTGACGTTTCAGCACCAGGGCGACCGTCACAGGAATCTCCGCCACAACGGCGAGCGGCCACGACGGAGGCACCCTGCGGTGCCGGACCGGCCGCGCCCCACGCGTGTGCGGGGGCCGGGCGTCAGCGCCCCCGCAGCCGCCGCACCAGGATGCTGGCGTCGCCGCGCGACTCCAGGTCGGCGAGGACGACGGCGACCGCCTCGCGGACGATCCGCCCGCGGTCGACGGCGAGGCCGTGTTCGCCGCGCAGCACCAGCCGCGCATGTTCGAGGTCCATGAGCTCCTCGGCGGAGACATAGACGGTGATCTTCTCGTCGTGCCGTTCCCGGCCGCTGGGGCGGCGGTTGGCGCCGCGGGAGCCGCCGCGCCGGCGGGCCTGGCCACCGGCCTGGGCGGCCGCGTCGGAACCTGCCTGGCCGCCCTGCCCCGCCTGAGCCCGGTGGCTCTTGGCGGGGTCGCCGTCGCTCTCGCGACCGCTGTGCTCGGCCGGGGGCCCGACGGAGGGCACCCGGGGCGGCGTGGCCGGTCCACCGTCACCGGCCGTCGCCGCCGGGGTGTCCCAGCCGCCCCCGGACCGCCGCTGCCGTACCGCGGTGGCCGTCTCCGGCCCGTCCTCCGCCGTATCGGGCTCGCCGGCCGGTGCGGGCACCCGGGGCGCCTCACCGTTGGCCGTGGAGCCGTTCGCCTGCCGGCGGGGGCTGGAGGGCTGCAGCCCCATTCCCCCGGTGGTACGGAACAGTTCGTCGGCTCCCGGCAGACTCACTCGGCGTGACACCGGGCGAGCACCTCCCTGGCGAGCTGACGATAGGCGGCGGCGCCGACGGAGTTGGAAGCGTAGGTGGTGATCGGCTCGCCCGCGACGGTGGTCTCGGGGAAGCGGACCGTACGGCCGATGACGGTGTGGTAGACGTGTTCGTCGAAGGCTTCGACGACACGTGCCAGAACCTCACGGCTGTGCACCGTGCGGGAGTCGTACATCGTCGCCAGGATGCCGTCCAGCTCCAGCTCGGGGTTGAGCCGTTCCTGGACCTTCTCGATCGTCTCGGTGAGCAGCGCGACACCACGCAGCGCGAAGAACTCGCACTCCAGCGGCACGATGACCTTGTGAGCCGCCGTCAGGGCGTTGACGGTGAGCAGACCGAGGGAGGGCTGGCAGTCGATGACGATGTAGTCGTAGTCGGCCAGCAGCGGCTTCAGCGCCCGCTGCAGGGTCGACTCGCGCGCGACCTCGCTGACCAACTGCACCTCTGCCGCTGACAAATCGATATTGCTGGGCAGCAGGTCCATGTTGGGAACCGCGGTCTTCAGGAGCACCTCGTCGGCCGACATCCCCCGCTCCATGAGCAGGTTGTAGACCGTCAGATCGAGCTCCATCGGGTTGACGCCGAGTCCGACCGACAGGGCGCCCTGCGGGTCGAAGTCGACGAGCAGCACCCGTCGTCCGTATTCGGCAAGTGCGGCGCCCAGGTTGATGGTCGAGGTGGTCTTGCCGACCCCGCCCTTCTGGTTGCACATGGCGATGATTTTGGCGGGGCCGTGGTCGGACAGCGGTCCCGGGATGGGGAAGTAAGGGAGCGGGCGTCCGGTCGGGCCGACGCGTTCGCGGCGCTGGCGCGCGGCGTCCGGCGCGAGCGTCGCGGCGTACTCGGGGTCCGGCTCGTACTCCGCGTCCGGATCGTAGAAGTGCCCCTGGGGCAGGTCGTCGTAGTCGGCGAGACGGGCGGGTTCTCCACTGCCCCGGTCGCCGGCCATGGCGTTCACGTGATGGCCGTCCATGCTCTGGTGGGCTGTCGTGGAAATGCTCTGGTGGGCTGCGAAGGTGTGGACCGCAACGGAGCCGACAGCCTCGAGCCCCGAGGGACCCTGGCCCCGTGCAACCACTCCTGGTTGACCACCTCCGGGAGAAAATGTCGACTCATTCACAAGTCGTCTTACCTCCTTGGATGTCACCAGGAAACTTTATCGATAGGTCAGCGTGGCACCATGCCGACGGTTGGCGACTCTATGGCGTGTCGGGCGTCCGCAGCAACACAATCCGCCGGACCCGGCACGATGTGTCGGTAACCGGACCCCCGATGTCAAGGGCGCAAGTGGCGTCGGACTGAAGTTTCAGGGGTGCGCGAAACGGCTAAAGGGTCACGTTCGCGGCGAGTTGGGGGCCGGCGTTCCGGAATAAGACGTTCCGCACTGCCCGCACGCAACCGGCCGGGCCTTGTCGACAAGGCCCGGCCGGATATGCAGCGTTGACGCGCTTCGTTGACGCCTCAGCCGAGGAGGGTGCGCAGTTCGACGTGTTCGAGGCCGAGGGCCTCGGCGACGGACTGGTAGACCACCTTGCCGTCGTGCGTGTTCAGGCCCTTGGCCAGCGCCGGGTCACGGCGCAGCGCCTCGACCCAGCCGCGGTTCGCCAGCTCCACGATGTAGGGCAGCGTGGCGTTGGTGAGCGCGTGGGTGGAGGTGTTCGGCACGGCGCCGGGCATGTTGGCGACGCAGTAGAAGACCGAGTTGTGGACCATGAAGGTCGGCTCGGCGTGCGTGGTGGGACGGGAGTCCTCGAAGCAGCCGCCCTGGTCGATCGCGATGTCGACAAGAACACTTCCGGGCTTCATCTTGGCGACGAGCTCGTTGGTGACCAGCTTGGGGGCCTTGGCGCCGGGGATCAGGACCGCACCGACGACGAGGTCGGCCTCGACGACGGCGTTCTCCAGCTCGTAGGCGTTGGAGACGATCGTCTGCACCTTGGTGCCGAAGATCTTGTCGGCCTCGCGGAGCTTGTTGATGTCCTTGTCGAGCAGGGTGACGTGGAAGCCGAGGCCCACGGCGATCTGCACGGCGTTCCAGCCGGAGACGCCACCGCCGATGACGACGGCCTTGCCCGCGTGGACACCGGGGACACCACCGGGCAGCACACCGCGGCCGCCGGCCTGGCGCATCAGGTGGTAGGCGCCGACCTGCGGGGCGATCCGGCCCGCGACCTCGGACATCGGGGCGAGCAGCGGCAGCTGGCGGCCGGCCGTCTCGACGGTCTCGTAGGCGATCGCGGTGGTGCCGGACTCCAGCAGCGCGTCCGTGCACTCCCGGGAGGCGGCCAGGTGCAGGTAGGTGAAGAGCGTCTGGTCCTTGCGGAGGCGGTGGTACTCCTCCGCAATCGGCTCCTTGACCTTCAGCAGCAGGTCAGCAGTGCCCCAGACCTCATCGGCGGTGTCCAGGATGGTGGCACCGGCGGAGACGTACTCCTCGTTCGTGATGGACGAGCCGACGCCGGCGTCCTTCTCGATGAAGACCTGGTGGCCGTGGCGGACGAGTTCGTTGACTCCGGCGGGCGTGATTGCCACGCGGAACTCGTTGTTCTTGACCTCGCGGGGGATGCCGACCTTCACGTCGATCACGGTCCTTGAAAGAGAGGGTGCAGGAGGAATTATCCCCTCATGCGATGCATGACGGAACTGACCGCGCCGAACGCGGCCCGGCCAGTCTATTGAAGGAGCTCTCGTTGTCTAGCCTTGCAAAGCATTAAATCTTGCGAGAAGCACTACCGATTTCGCAGGTCACTTGGAGTGATCTTCGAGGAGCCGCTCTCCCACGGCCCGATGGAGCCGTGCCGCTGCTGGGTCTCCGAGCCGGTCGAGGGTGTCCGCAATCCGTAGTTGCAGTGCCGCCTCCAGTCGTCCGTCGCCCGCTTTCCGGGCGATGTCGAGGGCTTCGAGACACGTCCGCAGCGCCTCCTCGGGCCGTCCCGCGTACTCCTGCACCCGGGCCAGCTCACCGGTCGCCCGCGCCTGGCCGGCCACATCGCCGGTCCTGCGATACGTCCCGACGGCCGCCCGCCACGCCTTGAGGGCCTCGCCCCACCGGCCCGCGTAGGTGTGCGCCCCGCCGATCCGGCCGTGCAGCCGCGCCGCGTCCCCGCCCTCGCCCCGGGCCAGCCGCAGCTCCAGCGCCCTCCCGTACCAGTCGGCGGCCCGCTGCCAGTCCCCCAGCGCGGTGTACGTGCCGCCCAGCGACTCCAGCGCCCGGCCGGTCGCCACCGGATCCTGCACCGAGCGGGCCGCCTCCAGCGCACCCCGGTAGCGGGCGAGCGCCTGATCGGTACGTCCCGCCTGCCCGTCCAGGTCCGCGAGGTTGAGCAGGGCGGCGGCCCTCTCCCGCGGCAGCTCGCGCCGCTCGGCGACCTGGAGGACCAGCCCGTGCAGCGCATAGAGGTCCGGCGCGGCGGCCTCGGGGCCCTCGTGCGCGAGCAGCGTCCGGGTCAGCGCGGCCATCAACCGCCGGTCCAGGGTGTCGAGTTCACCGTCCGCGACGGCGATCCGGGCGGCGTCGAGCAGCGCACCGCGGCGACTGCGCAGCCAGTGCGCGGCGGCGCCCTTCGAGGAGAAACGCAGCGAGCGCGGCAGCCCGGCGACCTTCTGCCGCGCGGGGGAATCGGCCGGTTCGCCCATCGCCCGGCAGGACTGCAGCAGCCGTACGGTCCGCTCCAGCATCCGGGCGCGGGCCAGCTGGACGTCTGCCGGGCGCTCGTGTTCCCGCAGCAGTTCACCCGCCGGCGGGCCGAGGCAGCCGGGCAGGCGGTACTGGGGGCGCAGGGCGAGGTCGGGCGTACCGCCGTCGGCGGCCCCGTCGTCCTCGGCGGCGACCGGCCGCAGCAGGCCGAGCGTGGCGAAGTCGCCCAGCGTCGTGGCGGCCGCCGCCACCGAGCAGCCGGCCAGCGCGGAGGCGATATGTGCGTCCACGAGGCCGGCCGGCGCCAGGGTGATCAGCCGCAGTATGCGGGCGGCGGGCGACGGCAGCGCGTCGTAGACGAGCCGGAAGGCGCGGAACAGCGGGCGGGCGCCGGTGGGCAGGTCCGGGGGCAGCGGGACGGCGTGCAGCGCCTGGCGCAGATCGGCGACCGAGGACTTGGGGCGGGCGGCGAGCCAGGCACCGGCCAGCACCAGCGCGGCGGGCTGGCCGCCGCAGTCCTCGGCGACGCTGTCGGCGGTTCGCGGATCGACGGTGATCCGGGTCGGCCCGGCGTACCGGCTGAGCATCTCGACACCGGCCGCGCTGTCCAGGCCGCCCAGGGCGCACGGCCGGACGTCCGGAATGCCGGTCAGCGGCCCCTGCGCGACCACCACGACCAGGCAGTCGGGGGCGTCCGGGAGCAGCGGTTCGACCTGTTCCGCGCCCGGTGCGTCGTCCAGGAAGAGCAGCGCACGACGCCCGGCGAGGGCCTGGCGCAGCTGCTCGGTCAGGTCGTCCTCGGCGGCGCCGGGCGGGGCGTCGACGCCGAGCGCGGCCAGCAGGTCACGCGCGGTGCGGGCGGTGTCGGCCGGTTCGCCGCCCGGCCCGGTCAGCGTGGCCCGCAGCACCCCGTCGGGATGTCCGTCGGCCAGCTCGCGCAGCAGCTCCTCGGCCAGGGCCGTACGGCCGGATCCTGGACGGCCGGCGATCAGCAGTACCCGGCTGCGGGCGCCCTTGTGGCCGGAGAGCGTGTCCAGGCCGGCCCGGGCGATATCGGCGTGCAGTGCCTTGAGTTCGCGGCGGCGGCCGGCGAACCCGGGGGCGGTGACGGCCGCGGGGGCGGCGGGGCGGCCGGCGGCACCGTCCCTGCGGGGCCCCGATGCCCACTGTCCGGGTGCCGCTGTGGCGGCCCCGTCCACCATCTCCGGCGGGAGGTACCCCCCGCCCACCGCCTGATCCGTCACCGGTCACGCTCCCGTCCACCTGCGCGTACGCGTCCGTCGCTGGGACGGAACGCTGCCGAGCGTAGTTCACGGGCCGTCACCTCCCCTGCAGAGCAGGGCGGTTGAGTCACCCGATCGGATCGGGGGATCATCCGACCGGCTCGCGGCGGGCCCGGCGGCTCAGGCCTCGAAGGGGCGGGCCGGCCACGAGGCATCGGCCGGCCGCAGCGCGTCCAGGCCCTCGCCGCCCTGGGCCGCGGTCAGCGCGAGCACCCCCACGACGAGGCAGTTGTTGTGCAGATCACCGGCGAGCACCCCACGGACCAGTTCGTCGTGCGGCACCCGCGCCAGCTCCATGTCGGCCTCCTCCTCGGAGACCTCGAACCGCTCCCCCTCGGCCTCGGACAGACCACGGGCGAGGAAGATCCGTACGGCCTCGTCGCAGCCGCCGGGCGTGGTGTAGACATCGGTCAGCACCCGCCAGTCCTCGGCCTTGACGTGCGCCTCCTCGTAGAGCTCGCGCTGCGCCGCGTGGAGCGGGTTCTCACCGGGGACGTCGAGCAGCCCGGCGGGGATCTCCCACAGCCGCTGGCGTACGGGGTGGCGGTACTGGCGCAGCACCAGCACCCGGCCCGTGTCGTCGAGGGCCAGGACGGCCACGGACCCGGGGTGGACCTGGTAGTCGCGCGTGACGGAGCTGCCGTCCGGCATGACGACCTCGTCGGTGCGCACGCTGGTCTTGTTTCCGGTGAACGGCGTCCTGGACGCGATGACCGTCCACTCCTCCGGGGCGTCCTTGATCGTCATGGCGCGTCCTCCTGTGTGTTGCCTGTACCAACGCAGAAACCGGGGCACGACCTCGGAAGAGGCCGTACCCCGGCAACCGTATCCGCCGTGGTGTGCCTTACTTCGCGGTGCCCGTCTTGCGCGCGACCGCGGCCTTCACCAGCCCGGCGAAGAGCGGGTGCGGGCGGGTCGGGCGGGAGCGCAGCTCCGGGTGGGCCTGGGTGGCGACGAGGTAGGGGTGCGTCTCGCGCGGGTACTCGACGTACTCGACGAGCTTGTTGTCCGGGGAGGTACCGGAGAACTGCAGCCCGGCCTTCTTCTCCAGCTCGGCGCGGTAGGCGTTGTTGACCTCGTAGCGGTGGCGGTGGCGCTCCTCGACGTACGGCTGGTCGTCGTAGACCTCGCGGACGATGGAGCCCTCGGCGAGCTTGGCCGGGTACATACCCAGCCGCATCGTGCCGCCCATGTCGCCCTCACCTGCGACGATGTCCATCTGCTCGGCCATCGTGGAGATCACCGGGTCGGCGGCGGCCGGGTCGAACTCGGTGGAGTTCGCGCCCGCGATGCCGGCCAGGTTGCGGGCCGCCTCGATGACCACGCACTGCAGGCCCAGGCACAGGCCGAGCAGCGGGAGCTTGTTCTCCCGGGCGTAGGTGATCGCGCCGACCTTGCCGTCCACACCGCGGTCGCCGAAGCCGCCGGGGATGCAGACGGCGTCGCAGTCGGCGAGCTGCTCGGCGGCGCCGTCCGGGGTCTTGCAGTCGTCGGAAGTGACCCACTTCAGCTTCACGCGGGTCTTGTTCGCGAAGCCGCCGGCCCGCAGTGCCTCGGTGACCGAGAGGTAGGCGTCCGGCAGATCGATGTACTTGCCGACCAGCGCGACCTTGACCTCGTGGTCGGGGTTGTGGACGCGCTGCAGCAGATCGGCCCACTCGGTCCAGTCCACGTCGCGGAACGGCAGGTCCAGCTTGCGCACGACATAGGCGTCCAGGCCCTCGGCGTGCACGACCTTCGGGATGTCGTAGATCGACGGCGCGTCCGGGCAGGCGATGACCGCGGCCTCGTCGACGTCGCACATCAGCGAGATCTTGCGCTTGATCGCGGTCGGGACCTCGCGGTCGGCGCGCAGCACGATCGCGTCGGGCTGGATACCGATGTTGCGCAGCGCCGCGACCGAGTGCTGGGTCGGCTTGGTCTTCAGCTCACCGGAGGGGCCGATGTAGGGGAGCAGCGAGATGTGCACGACGAAGACGTTGTCCCGGCCGACCTCGTGGCGGACCTGGCGGACCGTCTCCAGGAACGGCAGCGACTCGATGTCACCGACGGTGCCGCCGACCTCGGTGATGACGACATCGACGTCCTCGGTCGCCATCCGCCGGATGCGGTGCTTGATCTCGTTGGTGATGTGCGGGATGACCTGCACGGTGTCACCGAGGTACTCGCCGCGCCGCTCCTTGGCGATCACGGTGTTGTAGACCTGGCCGGTGGTCACGTTCGCGGAGCCGTCGAGATCGACGTCCAGGAACCGCTCGTAGTGGCCGATGTCCAGGTCGGTCTCGGCACCGTCGTTGGTGACGAAGACCTCGCCGTGCTGGAACGGGTTCATCGTTCCCGGGTCGACGTTCAGGTACGGGTCGAGCTTCTGCATCGTGACCCGCAGACCGCGCGCCTTGAGGAGAGCACCCAGGCTGGAGGCGGTGAGCCCCTTTCCCAGCGAGGAGGCGACGCCCCCGGTGACGAAGAGGTGCTTGGTCGTCGTGGATTTGGGCGGCATGGCCAAGAGGGAGCTCCCGTGGTCGCGAGGTGGAGAGGTGCGAAGCGGCGTGGGGCCTGGGATTCAGGGTGCCGTCGCTGCGGTTCGGGGGTGCCGTGACTTCTGCCGTGACATCTATCTGCGTCCCACCGGTCCACGGGGTACCAGGCTATCAGCGACCGGGCATGGTCGTGTCCGGCCACACATGGGAACCTGGCGGTGGCGGCCCGGATGACACTGTCACGTGACGGAGGCCACCCATTTGGACCGCTTCACTCGTCGCGAGGGTCGCGCGGATCACCCACGTGCGTCGTATCCTGCTCGGACACTCGCAACGAGCCGTCCGGAATGGCACCACCCCCGCCCGATTTCCGGTCCCGCTGCTCGGCGACGTTTCATGGGCAGGACGGACAGATCACAACGTCCCATGGGGGGCGTGACTCCAGTTCGACGGGAGATGCACGTGGCCGGGCGCATCGAGGACTATGCACTTATCGGCGATATGCAAACCGCCGCTCTAGTGTGCAGGGACGGCACGGTCGACTGGCTGTGCCTCCCCCGCTTCGACTCCCCGGCGGTCTTTGCAGGGCTGCTGGGCACGGAGGAGCACGGATTCTGGCGGATGGGGCCGGTCAACGGCCCCGGGGGACGGCCCGCACCGGCCGACCGCCGCCGCTATCGGGGCGATTCGCTCGTACTGGAATCGGAGTGGGACACCCCGCGCGGCACCGTCCGGGTGATCGACTTCATGCCGCCGCGTGATGGCGCGCCGCAGCTGATCCGCATCGTGGAGGGCGTCAGCGGCCGTGTGCCGATGCGCTCGCAGCTGCGGATGCGGTTCTCCTACGGCTGGGTCGTGCCGTGGGTGCACAAGATCGACGACCGTACGGTCGCGGTCGCGGGCCCCGATTCGGTGTGGCTGGACACGGCGGCGGAGACGTACGGCAAGGATCTGACGACGTTCTCCGACTTCACCGTCTCTCCGGGCGAGCGGATCGCGTTCACGATCAGCTGGGAGCCGTCGCACAAGCCGCCGCCGGCCGTCGCGGACCCCGAGGGCTCGCTGGAGGCCACCGAGGAGTTCTGGCGCGAGTGGGTCGAGCACTGCACGTACCACGGCCCCTACCGCGATGCGGTGGTGCGCTCGCTGATCACGCTGAAGGCGCTGACGTACGCGCCGACCGGCGGGATCGTGGCGGCACCGACGACCTCGCTGCCGGAGTGCATCGGCGGCGTACGCAACTGGGACTACCGCTTCACCTGGCTGCGGGACGCGGCGATCACCCTGTCCTCCCTGCTGCGCACCGGCTACCGCGAAGAGGCGCGGGCCTGGCGGGAGTGGCTGCTGCGGGCGGTGGCCGGCGATCCGGAGAACCTGCAGATCATGTACGGCATCGCGGGCGAGCGTGAATTGGGCGAGAACGACCTCAGCTGGCTTCCCGGATACGAGAATTCACGTCCGGTGCGGGTCGGCAACGGCGCCGCCGGGCAGCTCCAGCTCGATGTGTACGGCGAGGTCACCGAGGCGCTGCACCTGGCGCACATGACGGGTCTGGCGCGTAACGACTACGCCTCGCTGCTCCAGCTCAAGCTGATTCAGTGGGTGGAGAAGCACTGGGACGAGCCGGACGAGGGCATCTGGGAGGTCCGCGGCCCGCGCCGGCACTTCGTGCACTCCAAGGTCATGACCTGGGTCGCGGTCGACCGCACGGTCAAGCTGATCGAGTCCGGGGACGTCGACGGGCCGCTGGAGCGCTGGAAGGACCTGCGCGAGACGATCCACCGGGACGTCTGCGAGAACGGTTACGACAAGGAGCGCAACACCTTCACCCAGTCCTACGGCTCGCAGGAGCTGGACGCCTCGCTGCTGCTGATCCCGCAGATGGGGTTCCTGCCGCCGGACGACAAGCGCGTCATCGGCACGATCGAGGCGATCCAGCGGGAGCTGTCCACCGCGGACGGCTTCGTGCTGCGCTACCCGACGTCCGGTGCGGACGATCTCGGGGTGGACGGTCTGGAGGGTGAGGAGGGCGCCTTCCTGGCGTGCTCGTTCTGGCTCGCCGACGACCTCGCGATGATCGGCCGGGTGGACGAGGCCCGCAAGCTCTTCGAGAAGCTGCTCTCGCTCCGCAACGACCTGGGACTGCTCGCGGAGGAGTGGGACCCCAGGGCCCAGCGGCAGGTGGGGAACTTCCCGCAGGCGTTCAGCCATGTTCCGCTGATCGACACGGCGCTGCGGCTGACGGCCAGCGGGGCCTACGGAGGCTGACCCCCGGCGCGGACGGTGCCGCCCCGGTGGACCGGGGCGGCACCGTTTTTGCGTCAGAAGGGGGTCAGGGTGAGGGTGATCTCCTTCGGAGCGCCGTCCTCGATGTACGAGGCGAAGCCGGCCACGTCGTCGAAGGCGAAGCCGTACGCCTTGCCGTCCCGCGTCGCGGCGTGCATGGCCTGGGCGTAGTGGTTGGTCAGCCGCTGCTGGTAGAAGGCGGCCGGGTCGGTGGTGGGCTGGTGTGCCTGCGAGGTGAGGGTGGAGCGGTTGAGGGCGGCGCCCAGGATGGCGGCGACCGGGCCGAGGGTGCCGTCGTTGGGGGCCGCCAGGGTGCCGTCACAGAAGAGGACATCGCGGGTGGACGGCTTGTCGAAGGAGACCGTCTTGGGGCCGGTGAAGGTGAGCTTTCCGCCGCTGACCCGGCCGGTGAAGGTGCCCGCGTCGGTGGTGACCGACAGGTCCTTGCCCGCGTAGGCGGACCAGGCCTCGTCGACGGCCGGGGCGAAGTAGTCCTTGGCGAACAGTCCGCTGTCCAGGCCGTGGCCGGGGGCGATCACGCGCTTGTCGCCGATGACCAGGCGGTCGAAGCCCTCGGCGGCCTTGACGTCGGAGAAGACCTTGGCGCGGGCGCCGTCCTTGAGCGTGCCGGTGGTCTGCTCCTTGGCCCCGGTGAGCTTGATCGCGAGCGGGACGCTGAACATGTCGACCATCGTGGTGTTGCAGAACATCCCGCCGGAGTTGTACGTGAACTCGGCGCAGTCGTGGAGGACGTCGTAGTTGGGGTCGGCGGAGACCCAGCCGGCCGGGTAGGCGAGCGCGGCCTTGCCGTTGCCGTCCTCGACCGCCTTGAACTTGAGCTTGCCGCCCAGCGCGGTGTAGATCCGGCCGGACATCTGCGGCAGCTGCAGGGTCGTGGTGCCGCTCGCGGCGAGCGGTATGGCGTAGTCGGTGAAACCGTCCGAGCCGTTGTCGGCCATCGCGACGGGCTTGAGTTCGCCGTCCGGGGTGACATGCACCTGCTGGGTGCCGTCGTTGCCGACGATGTAGACCCATACCGACGCATTGGCGTACTCGCCGGAGTTGTTGACGAGGTGCAGCGGCATTCCGGCCGCGGCGCGGGCGGACGCGTGGGCCGGGGCACCGGCCGGGGCGGTGGCGCCGATCGCACGGCCGGCCACCGCGATACCGGAGGCGGTGGCGGCACCGGCGGCGAGGCCGCCGAGCAGGCTGCGGCGAGTGATCATGAGGTGGCTCCTTGCGGGGCGGGACGCCGGGACGGCCGGGCGGTACGGGCCTGTGCGGGCTGCTGGACGGAGACCGCGACATGGTCGACGAGGAGGGAACCGCCGGGCCGGGTGGCGTCGGTGGGGGTGGCGAAACCCGCGACACCGTCCGGGAACGCGCCGCCCATGGCGAGGTTGAGCAGCAGGAAGTGGCCGTGGTGGGTGGCCTTCGCCCAGGTGTCGGCATCCATCTCGGACGCGTGCACGGTGTGGAACTTCTGTCCGTCGACGTACCAGTTCAGCGATTCCGCGGCGCCGTTGGTGCGGTCGAGTTCCAGCGCGTAGGTGTGGAATCCGGCCTGGCAGGCGCTGCCCGGGCACTCGCGGGAATTGCTCTTGCCCTGGGTCTCGTTGCACGGCCCGCCGGGGTTGACGCCGCAGTGCAGCGTGCCCCAGACCTTGTTGAGGCCGTTGACGTTCTCCATGATGTCGAACTCGCCGATGCCCGGCCAGTTCTGGTAGTTGCCGCGGTAGTCGGCGCCCAGCGTCCAGAACGCCGGCCAGTAGCCGAGCGCGCCGTCACCGGCGACGTCGGGCATCCGGATGCTCGCCTCGATGCGGAGCGTGCCGCCGGCCGGGGCGGCAAAGTCGGTGCGCCGGGACTCGATGCGGCCCGAGGTCCAGGTGGCGCCGTCCTTGAGGGCCGTGATCTTGAGGTGGCCCGCGCCGTCGAGCTGGAGGTTCTCGGGGCGGTCGGTGTAGGTCTCGCGCTCGCCGGTGCCCCAGTTGGCGGGGCCGCCGGGGTAGCCGGTGCCGGTGTCGGTGATCCAGTCGTCGGCGGAGGGGCGTGATCCGGCGGCACCGTCGAAGTCCGTACGCCAGACTTCCTGGAAGGCGGTGGGGCCGGCTTTCGCGCCAGGGGCGGCGTGCGGAGCGGGGGCCGCCTCCTCGGCGGACGCCGTCGGGAGGGTGAGGGCACAGGTGGTGACGAGTGCGGTGCTCGCGGCGAAGAGCAGGGCTCCTGCCCGCTTTTGCCGCCGCTTCTGCACCCGGCTTCCGGGCCGATATCTCATGCTCATGACATTCTTTCGGGCGGTGGGGGGTGTGGAGTTCCGTGGGGCAATCCAGTGTGAGAGCGCTCTCATATCGTGCGCAGTGAACCCTGCCGACTCGACGGCATACCGTCAAGTCACCGTGTGGAAAAAGGAGTTGAATGGTGTCTGAGCCGAACGGTCCGCGCCCGACGCTGGAGGCGGTCGCGGCGCTCGCCGGGGTCTCCCGCGCCACGGTGTCCCGCGTGGTCAACGGCGGTGCGGGCGTACGGGCCGCGGTCCAGGAACGGGTCCGCGAGGCGGTGACCGAGCTGGGCTACGTACCGAACAGCGCGGCCCGCTCCCTGGTCACCCGCCGCACGGGAGCGGTCGCCGTGGTCATCGCGGAGCCGGAGACCCGGGTCTTCAGCGATCCGTTCTTCGGACGCCAGCTGCGCGGCATCAGCCGCGAACTGGCCGCAGCGGACACCCAGCTCCTGCTGATGTTCGTCGAGCACCGCGCCGACTACGACCGCATCGGCCGCTATCTGTCGGCCGGGCATGTCGACGGTGCGCTGATGTTCTCGCTGCACCGCGACGACCCCCTGCCCGCCATGGCCGAGCGCGCCGGACTGCCCACCGTCTACGGCGGCCGGCCCGACTGGGCGGGCGCCGACCGCGCGCCGCGGGCGCTGTACGTCGACACCGACAACCGCGACGGCGCCCGCCAGGCCGTACGCCATCTCCTCGGCCGCGGCCGCCGCCGGATCGCCGTGATCACCGGACCGCTCGACCAGACCTCCGCGGTGGACCGTCTCGACGGCTACCGCGATGCGCTCGGCACATCGGAGCCGGACCCACGGCTGATCGCGGACGGAGGCTTTACGGCGCAGGGCGGCGAGCGGGCCATGGCCGCGCTCCTCGATGCCTCACCGGACCTGGACGCCGTCTTCGCCTGCTCGGACCTGATGGCCAACGGCGCGCTGCGCACGCTCCGAGCCCGCGGGCGACGGGTGCCGGACGACGTGGCGGTGGTCGGCTACGACGATCTGGAGCCGGCGGCCTGGGCGGATCCGCCGCTGACCACGGTGCGGCAGGACGTGGAGGAGATGGGGCGGCTGATGGCCCGGTTGCTGCTGCGACTGCTGGATCCGCGGAAGGCCGAGGGGACGGAGGGAGCGCCGGGAGCGGAGCGTGCGCGGGGGACCGATCCGGCGGCGCTCGCGCCCGTGATCACGGGGGCACGGCTGGTGGTGCGGGAGTCGGCATGAGGGGGCGGCGGGGGCGGGCCGGGGTACCGCCGTACCCCCGCACCGCCCCGCCCCCGGGCGACGCGGGACCGCGATCCGGGCCACACAGCTCCGGATAGCGGACTACGGGTACCGTTCCACGCCATGGGGCCGGAAGCGAAGATCGAAGCCGAGATCACGGTACGCAGGGCGCTGGAGCTGCCCGCGCTGCGACGCGGTCTGCCGGAAGTCCTGGCCGGCGGGGACCGGCTGGACCGCCCGGTGCGCTGGGTGCACGCGGGCGAGGTCCCGCATATCGCCTCGCTGCTCAAGGGCGGCGAGCTGCTGCTGACCACCGGGCTCGGACTGGGTGCCCGGCCGTCCGAACAGCGCGCCTTCATCCGCAAGCTCGCGGACCGCGAGATCGCCGCGCTCGTCGTGGAGCTGGGCTCCCGTTTCGAATCCCTGCCGGCCGCGCTGGTCGACGCCGCACGGGACTGCGGACTGCCGCTGATCCAGCTGCACCGCGAGGTTCCGTACGTCACCGTCACCGAAGCGATCCACACCGAGATCATCAACAGCCACTACGCGCTGCTGCGGCGCGCCGACGAGATCCTGCGGCGCTGTACGGACGTGCTGCTGCGCGGCGGCGGCGCTCCCGAGGTGCTCCGGCTGCTGGCCGTCTTCACCGGCAACCCGCTCTGTCTGGAGGCCCCCGACGGCAGCCCGCTGTACGCGGCGGGCCCGGACGCCGACGACGGTCCGGCGGACGCCGATCCGCTGCTGGCCTGGGAGGGCCTGCGCGACACCGGCGTCCGCATCGACGTCCCGGGCGGCGGCCATGGCCCCGACGCGGTCCGCGCCCGCCTCGTCCTGCTGCCCGTGAACGCCCCCTTGGCGCCGGTGCACCGGATCGCCGCCGAGCGCGCGGCCGATCTCCTCGCCGTCGTCATGCTGCAGTCCCGCCAGGAGGAGGTGCTCGCCGCCCGGGGCCGCGGCGACTTCCTCGCCGACCTGGCGGAGGACCGGATCTCCGCGTCCGAGGCGCCCGGCCAGGCCCGTCTGCTGGGCTTCCGCCCCGGCACGGAACCCGTGCTCCCGGTGGTGATGCGACTGCCGGCCGGCCTTCCTTCCCCCGGCAGCTGGGCGCTCCTGGCCCAGGCCCTGCGCGAGGAACTCGCCGCCCCCGGGGTGCCCGTGCTCCTCGGCGTACGCCCCGTGGAGGGCCGGGTCCCGATGCTCATCGCACTGCGCGCCGGCCAGGACCGCGAGGCGCTCGCCGACCGGATCGCCGAGGCACTGCGCGCCGGAGTCGTCCGCGCGGGCCTGGACCGGCCGGCCGCGCACCGCCCGGTGGTCGTGGTCGGTACCCCGGGCGACTGGGCGGCGGCGGGCCCCGGCCTGCGGCATGCCGCGGAGGCGGCGGCCGCGGCCCAGGGACTGCCGGAACAGCCCTGGTACGACGCGCGCCGCCTGGACATCGAGCTGTTGCTGTGGCGGATGCGCGAACACGGCGAGCAGGGAGTACTCACCGACTTCGTGGAGCGCGCCATCGGGCCGCTGCTCGCCCATGACCGTGGTGCCCGTCAGCCGCTGCTGCCGACGCTGGAGGCCTATCTGGCCAGCGCGGGCCGCAAGGCCGAGACCGCCCGCGACCTGAATGTGAACCGGCAGACGCTGTACGACCGGCTGGCCCGCATCGCCCAGCTGCTGGGCACGGACCTGGACGATCCGCAGACGGTCCTGGGCCTGCGGCTGGCCCTGCGCGCCAGGCGCCATACGGACAAGCCGTGACGGGCGGCGGGTCGGGGGCGGCTGCCGCGGGAGGTGGCGACCCCTAGGGGTGGTCACGGGAGCGGGTCGCCGGCCGGATTCAGCGGGGCGGCATTCCACGGGACGGCTTGCTGCCCCGCGACCGGCGCGGCCGCCGTCCCCCTCGGCTGAACCGGTGGGACCAGGTCGGACCGGTTGGCCCGGCGGCATCGGCCGACTCGGCTACACCGGCTGAATCGGCTGGGTCAGCTCGTCGTAGACGCTGAGGACCTGGGTGACGGTGTCGTTCTCGCTGGGCCAGCCGGCCGATTGGGCGCGGCCCGCCGCGACGAGCGCATCCCGCCGTGCGGGGTCGGCGAGGAGCGCGAGAACCGTACGGGCCAGGGCGGCGGCGTCGCCGTAACGCACCAGTTCCGCGGCCCGGCCGACCAGTTCGCGGGTGCCCCCGGTGTCGGTGGCGACCAGCGGCACCCCGGCCCGCAACGCCTCCTGGGCGATCAGCGAGCGGGCCTCCCACCTGCTGGGCAGCACCACCAGGTCGGCGGCGGCGAGGAGTTCGGGCACATCGTCGCGGCGGCCGAGCAGCTGGACGGGCAACTGCTCGGTGTCGATCCGCCGCTGCAGCGCGGCCCGCTGCTCGCCCTCCCCCGCGATGGCGACCAGCGGCTGCGGGTCGAGCGCGCACCAGGCATGCGCCGCGTCCAGCAGCAGGTCATGCCCCTGGCTCAGGTCGAGACGACCGACCGCGAGCAGCAACGGGCGGTCCACCGCGCCCAGTTCGGCCCGCTCCTTGTGGCGCATCCGGTCGTGGCACTCGGGCTCGGCCGGTACGCCGCCCGGCCGGGGGCGCGGAATCGCGACCGGCGCGAGCCGTGCGTCGCGCGCGCCCCGATCGCGCGCCCGGTCCACGAGGTCGGAGCAGGCTCCCAGGACGACGGCGGCCGCCCGCGCCACCCGCCGCTCCATCAGATGCACCAGCCCGGCCCGTGCGCCGTCGATGTGCGCCTTGGTGTGCCAGGTGATGACCAGGGGAACCCGCCGCCCGCCCCGGGGGCCGCGCAGTCCGCGCAACGCCATCGAGGCACGCAGACCGGCCCGCAGACCGTGCGCATGCACGAGGTCGGCATCCCAGCAGGCGCTGCGCAACGAGGCCACGCTCGCCGGATCCGCCCGTGGAGGGACATACACGAACCGTGCGCCCGCGCCGGTGAAGTCGTAGGCCTCTTCGGTCTCCGGCGTGGCACAGACGGTCACCCGCACCCCGCGCGCGACGAGCCCTTCGGCCAGCGAGCGGACATGCGCGGCGCTGCCGGCGCTGCCGTGCCCCAGCACCTGGACCGTGCGCAGCGGCGACAGCCCGTGCGCCGAGGTCGGGGTGCTGATCACGTGGTCGGGGCTCCTGGGTCGGGGCGGACGGGCCGTACCGTCGAGTCGGTCCGTTTTCTGCGGGGTGCTGCGACGCGCGCAGGGCGACCACCCTCCTGCCCGGCGGACGGACAGGACGAGGCGAACACACCCGAGACTGCGTACCGCGCCCAGGATGCCAGCCCGGCGACGTCAATTCGGCACCGTCCGCCCGCCGTTCCGGTGGGAAGTCTCACCCCAGCACCCACCAGATCACCCACATGGGCGACAAACCGCCCGCGCGGGTTAACGGCTCGTTCGAGTGAGTCCACTTCCTGGAGTGCGCCTGCGCCATGGCAGGGGGCGCGTACGCCGTCGTCCGGAGCGCATTGTTGTTCGTCCGGTTGTTCGTCCGGTTCGGCGGGCTGCGGGACGGCGTACGAAGGGCCCGGGGAGGGCGGGGCGCCTCCCCGGCCAAGGCAGTGGTCAGTTCCTGACCGGCTTCGGGCGGACGGCCTTCGGACGGACGGCCCCGACGGACGACCCCGGACCGACGACCTTGGGATGGACGGCCCCGTAGCGACGGCCCCGGGCGGACGGCCATCGGACGGTCGGCCTCACCCCTCCGCGGCCTCAGATCGCCGCGGCCGCCCGGCTGACGCGGTCCCCCGCGGCCGCGGCGGCGACCAGACCCGCGGCGTGTGCGGCCAGTCCCCGGCGACAGTTGCCCGTGACGATGGCAAGGCCGAGCGCCGCGCCGAGGGCGTGCGCCCCGGCGTCCCCGAGCATCGTGCGTTCCCCCAGGTCATCGCCGACGACGGCTGCCGCTGCCCCCATTGGCGCCGCGGACAGCGGGCCCGCCGGACCGCGGCGCAGCAGTCCGGGCGCGCCGAGGGCCAGTACGGCGCCGACCGCCCGGCCCGGCCGGACGTCCAGGAGGTTCACCAGATGGGCCGAGCCCGCGATTACGACACCGGCCAGGAGCTTGTCGGCCGGGCGCTCCTTGAGGAGAGCCCCCGCCGCGAGCCCCGCGGCGCCGATCCCGAACAGCTTCACGGTTCCGCTGGTGACTTCTTTGTCCCGGAGTGCCGAGAGGTGCGCCCGGAATCCACGGCGGGGGTCACTGGCGCCGAACACGTCGTCGTACGCCCCGCAGCCCCCGGCGGCCAGTACTGCCACCGCCGCGGCGGTCCGGGTCCGGGCGGGCAGTCCCGGTGAGGCGGCGGCGAGCGCGGTACCGGTGGCCGTGGCGAGCCCTGCGTGCAGGTTCACGATCCGGCCGGCGTAGTTCTTCCGCTCCCACAGGACGGCACCACCCGGCGGCCGCTTCCTCAACGCCGTGTACGTGACCCTGGTCGCCCCTGCCGCCCCCAGGAGCGCCGAGATCCGCCCCCGCACGCCGTTGCCTGCCACCGCCGCCATGTCACTCCCCTCGCCCGGCACCCTGCCGGGCTCAACTCCCGTCACCCTAGGGCGCATCACCCGTCACCCCCTGCCGGGACGACGCGCTCCAGGCGCGAACTAGCCCTGCGCCCCGGCCGTCACCGGCTGGTCGTGGTGCAGTTCCGCGAAGAGCTTCTTCGCCCGTGCCGTGTCCCACTTCACGGCGCTGCCCTGGGGGGTCTTGAAGCCGAGGCTGGAGACGGGGACATGGATGCGGGTGCCGTGGCCCGCCGAGACGCTCTTCATCGCTTCGAAGAGCGAGGTGAGGTTCCACAGGCTCATGTCCTTGTCGACGATGAGCGTGCCGAGGCCCGCGTTCATCGTGGGGTAGACCTTGGACGGGTTGAGCAGGGTGCCGGGTGTGGCCGTTTTGTGCGAGAGCGCGGCCAGGAATTTCTGCTGGTTCCGGCTGCGGCCGAGGTCGCCCTGGGCCTCTTGGTGGCGCTGGCGGACGAACGCGAGCGCGGCACGGCCGTCGAGCGTATGGCAGCCCTTGGTGAGGTTTTCGCCGGACTTTTCATCCTTGACGGGCTTGTCCAGACACATCGGCACTCCGCCGACCGCGTCCACGATGCCGACAAAACCCGCGAAGCCGATCTCCGTGTAATGCCCGATCTGCAGGCCCGTGTTGTGCTCGATGGTCCGTACGAGCAGCTCGGGACCGCCGCGCGAGAACGCCGCGTTGAGCTTGCCCTTCGACGCGGCGTAATGCTTGCCGGTCTCGGGGCGGATGTACGACGGGATGGTCACCCAGGAGTCGCGCGGCAGGCTCATCATCGTGGTGCCGTGGGCGCCGGTGTGCAGCAGGATCATCGAGTCGGTGCGGCGGCCCGCGTCCGCCGAGCCGCCGGTGTGCAGGTCCTTCAGCTGCTTCCCGGACAGGCCCTGGCGGCTGTCGGAGCCCACGATCAGATAGTTGGCGCCCTTGCCCGGTGACGGCCGGCCGGCGAGCTTGCCGAGGTCGACGTCGCGCTCAAGCTTGATGTCGGCCCATGTGTAGGTGCCGACGGAGGTGAGCAGGGTCACGGCGATCAGGAGCACCACGAGCCGTAGGATCCGGCGGCCCCAGGTGGGGCGGGTGGCCGGCGGCCGGGTGCTTCTGCGCACCGGCCCACTGCGTCCGCCGTACGGGCCGGGCCCGCCGGGCGGGAACGCTAGGCCGGCCGGAGGAGCGTCGGTCCGGGCCGGGACGGCCGCGGCATACGGGTCCTCGCCGCCCGGATGGCCGGGCAGCGGTCGGGCGGTGGCCGGCTGCGGCGGGTACGGGGCGTGCTGCCATATCTGCCCCGTGACGGCACGCGGGGGCTTCGCTGTGCCGCCGTAACGGTTGGCGTCAGCAGACCCGTCCAGCCAGTCATTCATCAGCGCACAGTCTGCATGCTTACGAGCCCTTCACCAAATGGCCCGTGGTTCTGCACCAGAGGAAGGGCGCCCAGGGGGTGCAATGAGGGATTTGTGCCTGATAAGGCATTCGGGCGGGCGGAGTCTGCGTACGGGAGCTGGGGTGGGGCCAGGCGGGCGGGCGGTGGGGGCCACCCGGAGGCGGGGCGGGCGTCCTGTGACGGGGTCCGCCCCAGCAGGCTCGTTCACCTCGACGACAGGCGCTTATGTGCCACCGGCTGCCCGATCTGCTGCGCGGCGGTCCCGGAGCGGTGCATCCGGTGCCACTTCAGGCGGGTGCCGAGCAGGAAGGCCACGACGGACTGGATGACGACGAGATACATCAGCTGCCGGTAGACCAGGAGCTGGAACGGCATCGCCCACAGCGCCCGCACCTTCTCCCCGTCCAGTCGCAGCGCATATCCGGCGCAGAGCAGCTGCACGAACAGGAAGCCGCACCAGACGCCGGCCGACTGCCAGGGGCCGAGGAAGAGCACCCCGAACAGCGCGAAGATGTCGACGATCGGCGCGAACAGTGGCAGGGCGACCTGGAAGAGGGCCAAGTAGCTCAGCCCACGGCGGCCGAAGCGTCCGGCCGGGCCCATTCCGATGACGGCCCGGCGGTGCTTCCACATGGCCTGCAGGGTGCCGTAGCACCAGCGGTAGCGCTGCCGCCACAGCTGGCTCAGCGAGGTGGGCACCTCCGTCCAGGCGACGGCGGACTCCTCGAAGACCACCCGCCAGCCCGCCTGCCACAGGGCCATCGTCAGGTCGGTGTCCTCGGCGAGCGTGTCCTGGCTGACCCCGCCGACGCCCATCAGCGCGTCCCGGCGGAAGGCTCCGATGGCACCGGGGACCGTCGGCATACACTCCAGCACCTCGAACATCCGCCGGTCGAGATTGAACCCGAAGACGTACTCCAGGTGCTGCCATCTGCCCAGCAGACGGCGCCGGTTACCGACCTTGGTATTGCCGCTGACCGCGCCGACGACCGGGTGGGCGAGCGGCTGGATGAGCCGGTAGACGGCATCCGGCTCGAAGACGGTGTCGGCATCGACCATGACCACGATGTCGTACCGGGCATGGGCCAGACCGGTATTGAGGGCGGCCGCCTTGCCCGCGTTGGACTGCCGGATCACCCCCACCCGGGGATCGTCGATCCGGGCGGCGAGGTCCGCCGTCCGGTCCGTCGACCCGTCGTCTATCACGATGACCTGCAGCTGCCGGTGGGTGGAGGCGAGCAGCGAACGGACGGTGGACTCGATGCCCGCCTCTTCGTTGTAGGCGGGCACGAGCACCGTCACCGGTTCCATGACCTCCCGCAGCCGGGGCGAGCCGGGGCGGAAACGGGTCAGCCGCCGGACGTGGGCACGGGCGAAGAACACCAGCATCGCCAGTCGCAGCAGCCCCAGCCCGCCCGCAATGGCGAGCACCCAGGCCATCCCGCTGACGAAGGCGCGCCCGAGGGCCTTGGCCCAGATCAGGGCCGTACCGGTCCAGCGCTCGACGGCGGAGACCGGCTCGTCGGGCGAGGGCTGCCGGACTCCCGCCGTCACGGTGGTGAACTTGGCGACCTTCGGGTTGTCGAGCAGCTCCTTCGTTCCCAGGTACGCGAGATCGTTCTGGCTGAACTGCCGGATCACGCCCTGCGAAGGGTTGCGGAACCACCGGTCGGCGGCGACCAGGGTGTACCCCTCCGCGCCGGCCTTCTCGGCGGCCTTCCACTCGGCGCCGCACATGGTGTCCACCGCAGTGGTCTGCGGCAGCCGCAGCAGCTTGGTGTGGATGCCCGCGCTGCCCGCCAGCGCCTTCTGCGTGAGCGACAGCTCCAGCGAGGCGCGCAGCGGCGAGGACGCACCCATGGCGGCGCCGGTGTAGGTGTTCGAGCCGACCTCATGGCCCTCGGCCCGGATCCGCCGCACCAGGTCCGGGTGCTGGGCCGCCTGGGCGCCGCGGAGGAAGAACGTGGCATGAGCGTGGTGCTTGCGCAGCAGGTCGAGCAGCCGGGGTGTCCATACGGGGTCGGGTCCGCCGTCGTAGGTGAGCGCCACCGTACGGGGCGGCACCGCGGACGAGGCCACCTTGCCGTCGTGGAACCGCAGCACCGGGCCGCCCTTGTCGACGGACCTGGGCACGGGGCTGGTGCAGTCCTTGCGTGTCTTCGCGGCATCGACCTCGTGGGTGGTCCAGCCCTCGAAGAGCAGGGCGCCGAACATCACCGGGAGGACCAGGATCAGCAGCAGCCAGTGGCCGCGCGGGTCACGGGACTGCCGGTGCCGGGCGCGGTTCGCGCGGCGCCTCACACTGCCCCCGGGGTGCCGGGGACCGGCGCCGATGTGGTGCAGCTGCGGACAACGGAGGTCCGGTACGGCTCATTCATGACGGCATCGAGCGGCATCCGCGCAACCCCCGTGCGCCTGGCGGAAGCATCGGCGCATGGTCGGTCATCGCATATTTTGTGCTGCTTTATATGCCGTCTGAGCTCGCACATGGTGGGCGAGTGTACTCATGACCGATCCGGGGTACGCGGCGCTGATCATGAGCGCCCCGTGCCCGGCGCAGGGGGTCACACCAGCGCAAACAGCGGCACAGAGCGAGGGCGGGCGGTCGACGTCGCGGCGGGCACGCCGTGACCAACGCCACTGGCGCGGGCCGGCTCACCGGCCGCCGTCGGCCTGCAGTCGTGGATGCGCGGTCCCCGCCCGGTTGTGCCGCGGGTGCTCCCGCCGGCGGCCGACGGCACAGGCGGGAAGGGGACGCTGCTCACACCCCGGGGCCGAGGGGGCGCAACGGCTCGGTCCACGCTCCGTACGCGCCGGTCAACGGCACTCCCGGAGCGACGCCGCATGCCCGGACCGCACGTCTAGCTCCCCGTGCGCGCCGTCTCCAGCAGCTCCTCGGCGTGCGCGCGGGCCGTTTCGGAGTCCTCCTGGCCGGCCAGCATCCGGGAGAGTTCGCGGACCCGCTCCTCGCCCTCCAGGACCGTGACGCCGCTCCTGGTGACCGACCCGTCGTTCGTCTTCGCCACGAGCAGCTGGCGGTCCGCGAACGCCGCGACCTGCGGGAGGTGCGTGACGACGACGACCTGTGCCGACTTCGCGAGCCTGGCCAGCCGCCTGCCGACCTCGACGGCCGCCTTGCCGCCGACCCCCGCGTCGACTTCGTCGAAGAGGTATGTCGGTACGGGGTCGGAGCCGGCGAAGACCACCTCGACGGCGAGCATCACCCGGGAGAGCTCACCGCCGGACGCCCCCTTGGCGATCGGCCGGGGCGGTGCGCCCGGGTGCGGGGCCAGCAGGAGTTCGACCTCGTCGGCGCCGGCCGGTCCGTAGGCCACGGTGCGGCCGCCGACCTCGATGCCGTCGGCGTCCTCGGCGACCTCGGTCTGGCGGATCTCGACGGTCACGCGGGCGTGCGGCATGGCGAGTTCGGCGAGTTCGGCGGTGACCGCGTCGGCGAAACGCTGTGCCGACGCCGTGCGGACATCGGTCAACGTTTGTGCCAGTTCGCCCAGTTCGGCGCGCAGCGCGTCCCGTTCGGCGGCCAGCTCGCCGATCCGGTCGTCGTCGCCGTCCAGTTCGGCGAGCCGGGCGGCACTCTCCTCGGACCAGGCGAGCACCGCCGCGATGTCCTGGCCGTACTTGCGGGTCAGATGGTTCAGGGCGGCGCGGCGCTCCTCGACCGCGGCGAGCCGCAGCGGGTCGGCGTCCAGCCCGTCCGCATAACTGGCCAGTTCGCCCGCCACGTCCGCCATCAGGATGCCGATCTCGCCGAGCCGCTCGGCGAGCGCGGAGAGTTCCTGGTCGTGGCTGCGGACGGCCTCCAGCGCACGGTGTGCGCCGGAGGCCAGAGTCGTGGCGTCGACGCCCTCGGGGTCCTCGGGATTGCCGGCCAGCGCGGCGTGCGCGGCGGTCGCCGCGGTGGCCAGTGCCTCGGCGTGGCCGAGCCGCTCGGCCTCGGCGGCGAGGTCGGTGTCCTCGCCGGGCTGCGGCTCGGCCTCCGCGATCTCGTCGAGGCCGTAACGGAGCAGATCGGCTTCCTGCGACCGCTCGCGGGCCCGCGTCGTCAGCTCGTCCAGCTCGGTGGCGACGGCGCGCAGCCGGCGGTGGGCGGCGGTGTACTTGGCGAGCGGAACCGCGACCGTGTCCCCGGCGTAGCGGTCCAGCGCCTGGCGTTGACGGGCCGGCCGCAGCAGGCCCTGCTGGTCGGTCTGGCCGTGTACGGCGACCAGGTCGTCGGCCAACTCCGCCAGCAGGCCGACCGGTACGGAGCGGCCGCCCACGTGGGCGCGCGAACGGCCCTCCGCGGAGAGCGTGCGGCTGATCAGCAGCGCGCCGTCGTCCAGCTCCGCGCCGGCCTCCTCGGCCCGGACGGCAGCGGGGGCCCCGGGGCCGACGCTGATCCTGCCCTCCACGACCGCCGACTTGGCGCCGATCCGCACCAGGGCGGGGTCGGCGCGCCCGCCGAGCAGCAGGCCGAGGCTGGTGACGACCATGGTCTTGCCCGCGCCGGTCTCGCCGGTCACCGCCGTGAAGCCCGGGGACAGCTCGACAACGGCGTCGTCAATGACACCCAGGGACCGGATCCGCATCTCCTCCAACACGGATACGACCTTACGAGGTCCAAGGGCCGCCCCGCGACGGCCTCCCCTCACTCCTGCCGCCGACCCTGCGGAAAACCCCACCGGAAAACGGAGGAATTCCGCATGGTGTGCGATCACGCTCTGCCGTCAGGCTGATCACAGTCAGGAACGAAGGGTGTGCTCATGGCGAGTGGAACGGCGTATGTGGCGCTGCGTGGCCGGCGTCCCCCATTCACCGGGACGGTGCCCGCCTTTGCCGAGGCAGGGGTGGCGATCCCGCTCACCGCGACCGTGGTCGGTGCAGGGAAGACGCTGCTCCTTGCGGCCGGTGCGGACGGCGTCCCGCCCGTCGTGCGGCGGGCGCGGCCGGACCGCTGCGCCGGGAGTACGGCCGTCGCCTTGCTGCTCGATCTGATCTCTATGTCGATATCTGGATTGGCCTCGATGAAGGAACGGCGGTCCCCCGGCAACGTCGCGGAGGCAAGGGCGCTCGGTCCCCCGGCTCCGCCCGGGGCCGGTATCGCACCGCAACGAAATCGAGATGCGCGCAGGAGCGAAGTCGAGTGGGTGACCGCGACGCTCAAGATCGACAGGGTCTGGCTCCTGCGGCTGCTCGCCGGCATGCCCGCAGGTGTCGTGTGTCGGCTACGGCCGGTCCGTGCGGCGCAACAGCGCTGTCCACAGGAAAGGTTCGCCGAAGTGCGGGGACTCCGGCCCCTCGTCGTGCATACGGCGCAGTTCCGCCTCCGACAGACCGGAGAAGATCCAGCGCAGGGACTCCGAGGTGTAGGCGAGGCCGCCGTGGAGGCCGGACTGGCGGTAGAAGTCGGCATCGCCGAGTTCGGAGCCCATCTCGCCGGCCGCGAAACAGGTGAGGGCGAGATGGCCGCCGGGTGCCAGGGACCGGTCGAGGAGGGCGAGATAGCTGATGCGGCGGTGGGGCGGCAGATGATGGAAGCAGCCGGAGTCGTAGATCAGGTCGTACGGGCCGTTGAGTTCAGTGTCCGCGAGGGTGAACGCGTCGCCGCAGCGGAACCTGATGTCGGCTCCCGCTTCGCGGGCGCGCTCCGCCGCCCAGGCGATGGCCGCCGGGGAGAGGTCGACAGCGTCCACCGCGAAGCCCGCGGAGGCCAGGTGGAGTGCGTTGCGGCCCGGGCCGCACCCGAGGTCGAGGGCGCGTCCTGGAGTGACCAGCCCGCGGTCGAGGTACGAGACCAGGTTCTCGTCGGGCTTCGCCACGAAGAACGGCACCGGCTTGGAGCGGTCCGCGTAGAAGCCGTCCCACCAAGAGGCTCCCTCCGCTGTCCAGCGGTCGGCCTCCGGCGCGAACAGGCCGTCCAGGAGCGTGAGTACGTCCTCCACGGTGCGGATGTTCCGGTCCATCCGGCCCCCCTTCCCCTGTCCCCGGAGCGTAGCGCCGGATGTCGCAAGAGCCCAGATCAGGTGGTGCGGCCGGATGCTGTGACGGACCGTGTGAGGGGATTGGACAAGGACGGGAAGGGTGCCACTCACGGCTGGGGGCGGCGCACCGCCCATGCCCCCGGCGCGGGGCGGTACGGGGGCGATCCCCGCCGCGCCGGTCCCTGTTTCCCGGTGAGGTGCCGGACCGCCCCTGAAAGGCCCACCCGGGGCACGCACAGGGGCTGTCCGGCGCTGATCAGCCGGTGGTCCGCCGGACGGTTTCTACTGCGGCGCTCCCCGCCAACCCGCCACCGGGAGGGCGAACTTGGCGACCAGACGATCCGTGAAGGAGGCGTGATGCAGACGGGCCAGGCGTACGGGTACGGCGCCGCGGCGGACCTCGACGCGGGCGCCGGCGGGCAGTTCGATGCTGCGACGGCCGTCGCACCACAGGACGCCGTGCGGCGTCTTGGGCTGGACCTCGACCGCCAGGACGGAACGCGGCGAGGTGACGAGCGGCTTGGCGAACAGCGCATGGGCGCTGATCGGGACCATCAGCAGGGCCTCGACCTCGGGCCAGACCACCGGGCCGCCGGCCGAGAAGGCGTACGCGGTGGAGCCGGTCGGCGTCGCACAGACCACGCCGTCACCGCCGAAGCGCGAGACGGGCCGGCCGTCGACCTCGGTCACGACCTCCAGCATCCGCTCCCGGGCGGCCTTCTCCACCGACGCCTCGTTCAGGGCCCAGTCGGTGTAGACGACATTGCCGTTGTTGCGTACGAGGACATCGAGCGTCATCCGCTCCTCGACCTCGTAGGCGCGGGTGACGACCCGGTCGACGACCTTGTCGAGGTCGTCGCGTTCGGCCTCCGCGAGGAAGCCGACCCGGCCGAGGTTGACGCCGAGCATCGGGACACCGGACGTCCTGGCGAAGTCCGCGCCACGCAGCAGCGTGCCGTCCCCGCCCAGGACCACCAGCAGTTCGCAGCCCTCGGCCGCGCACGGCTCCGTCGCGACGCGCTCGACCGACGGCGGCAGCGGCAGATCCGCGGCCTCCTCCGCCAGCACCCGCACTCCGATGCCGCAGCGCAGCAGCCCCTGGACAACGAGTTCGGCGCTGCGGATGGCCGCGGGGCGGCCGGTGTGTGCGAGCAGGAACACCGTCCGCGCGGCTTCGGTGTTCCCGTGTGCTGCGTTGCCTTCAACTGCCTGGGTAGTGGTCAACGAGGCCCCTCCGCCACTGCACGGTCGACGTCCGCCGGGTCGAGTGCAGGCGCCCCGGCGCGCAGCCACAGAAAGTACTCGACATTTCCCGAAGGTCCAGGCAGCGGGCTCGCAGTTACGCCAAGTACGCCAAATCCCAGCTCGGCCGCCCGCCTCGCGACGGCGCCTACCGCCTCGGCCCGCAACTCCGCGCTGCGCACCACCCCGCCGCTGCCCAGCCGCTCCTTGCCGACCTCGAACTGCGGCTTGACCATCAGCACCAGGTCGGCGTCGGGTGCCGCACACGCCGCCAGCGCGGGCAGTACGAGCCGCAGCGGGATGAACGAGAGATCGCCGACGATGAGATCGACGGGCTGCGAGTCGATCTGTTCGAGGGTCAGCTCGCGTACGTTGGTGCGGTCCTTGACAGTGACCCGGTCATCGCTCTGCAGCGACCAGGCGAGCTGTCCGTATCCGACGTCGACGGCGACGACATGACCGGCACCGGCCCGCAGCAGGACATCGGTGAAACCACCGGTCGAGGCGCCCGCGTCCAGCGCACGCCGGCCCTCGACCTTCAGGCCGAGCGGTGCGAAGGCGGCGAGGGCTCCGGCGAGCTTGTGCCCGCCGCGCGAGACATAGTCGGGATCGCTCTCGTCCTCGCGTACGACCACGGCCGCGCTGGTCTCCACCTGAGTGGCCGGCTTGGTCGCGGTCGCACCGCCGACGGTCACCCGGCCCGCGGCGATCAGCTGGCTCGCGTGCTCGCGCGAACGGGCCAGCTTGCGGCGCACCAGCTCCGCATCGAGTCGGCGTCGTGCCACTCCTGCCACCTGTGGTTCAGCTCCTGTTGTCGTGCGGCGTCGGGAAAGTCGAGGAAGGTGTGGGCGGCCCGGGGTGCTGGTCGAGAGCGGCCAGCACCTCGCGCAGCCCACGATGCACATCCTCGTACACCTGCAGGTGCCCGCTCGCCGGGAGGTGGTCGGCATCGGCGAGACGACGCAGCGTGGTATCGACCGCGGCCTCTCCGGTCGGTGTCGTCCCTACCCCGATCGGCTGCGGCTCGGCTGCGCCGCCGCCCGGCTCGGCCACGGCGTCCGGCCGGACCCGCCGGCCGTCCCGCTCGGCCGCGCCGCTGCCCGGTTCGGCATGGCCTGCCTCCACGGCTCCGGCAGCTTTCACGTCTCCCGCGGCTTCCACTTCTCCCGCAGCTCGCACGACCCCGCTGCCCTCACCTTCCCCGGACGGCACGGGCTCCCTCGGCACGGGCTCCCTCGGCACGGGCTCCCTCGGCACAGGCTCCCCGGGCCGCGCGGGCTCCCCTGGCGCGGCTCCCGCGGGTGCCTCCGGCTCCGGGCCGGACGTCGGCTCTTCCATGCCCCCGACGCTACCTTGGCAAAGGCTGACAAGGACGAACGAGCCGTCCCCGACCTGGCGTATCGTCGATCACGATGGCAACCCTCGACCAGTGCCGCGCCGCTCTCGACCGGCTGGCCCAGAATCTGTCCTCGGCGGACGGCAACGTCCGCAGCGCGGCCGCGTTCGACCGTTCTCTCAGCTGCCGCATCACGGATCTCGATGTGAGCTTCCTCGGGAGGCTGTCCGACGGCTCCATCCAGGAGGTGACCAGCATCCCCGGCCCGCCTCCGCACAAGGCGCAGATCCGCCTGTCCATGGCCGGCGACGATCTGGTCGCCCTGGTGGACGGAAGGCTGAACTTCGCCAAGGCCTGGGGCAGCGGTCGCGTCAAGCTGGAGGCCGGCCTGCGCGACCTGCTGCGCCTCAGGACGCTGCTGTAGTCGCAGCCTCTTCCTTGGTGCTCCCGACGGCCCCGTTCCCGTCGGCTTCCTTCCCCTCGACCGCGCCGCCGTCGACCGGATCCCCGTCAGTCGGCCCCCCGTCGGCCGACTCCTCGGCCGGGGCTCCGTCGGCCGAAACCCCACCCGTTGCGGCCCCGTCGACCGTTTCCCCGCTTCGCCCCGCCCGCTGCTGCTGCGCCGACGCCGGGCCCCCTCCCGCGCCCCCGTTACGGGGCTTGCGCGCGGCCGGGATGACCAGCGGGGTGCCGGACTCCGGGTCCTCGATGATCTGGCAGCTGAGCCCGAAGACCCGTTCCACCAGCTCCGCCGTGACGATGTCGGCCGGCGCCCCCTCGGCGAGGACCGCGCCGTCCTTCATGGCGATCAGATGGGTCGCGTAGCGGGCCGCGTGGTTGAGGTCGTGCAGCACCGCGACCAGCGTCCGCCCCTGCTCCTCGTGCAGCTCGGCGCACAGGTCGAGCACCTCGATCTGGTGCTGGATGTCCAGATACGTCGTCGGCTCGTCGAGCAGGAACAACGGCGTCTGCTGGGCCAGCGCCATCGCGATCCACACCCGCTGCCGCTGCCCGCCGGACAGCTCGTCGACATAGCGTTCGGCCAGCTCACCGACCCCGGTGGCCGCCATCGACTCCTGGACGATCCGCTCGTCGTCGGCCGACCACTGGCGCAGCAGACCCTGGTGCGGATAGCGGCCGCGCGCCACCAGGTCCGCCACGGTGATCCCGTCCGGGGCGATCGAGGACTGCGGCAGCAGCCCGAGCGTCCTGGCGACCTTCTTGGCCGGCAGTGCGGAGATCGCGGAGCCGTCGAGCAGCACCGATCCCGTGGCCGGCTTGAGCATCCGCGAGAGCGCGCGCAGCAGCGTGGACTTACCGCAGGCATTCGGGCCGACGATGACCGTGAAGGAGTGGTCGGGGATGGCCACCGAGAGGTTCTCGGCGATGACCCGCTGGTCGTAGGCGAGGGTGACATTCTCAGCCGTAAGACGGCTCACTTCGGAACTCCTGGGGTTGTCGTGTTTCTGCTGTTGCCCGGCGCGCACCGCACCGTCGTCGCCCGGCGTACGCGCCGCCGCCCGGCGCAGACCGCGGCGCTCTTCCGCGCCGGGCCGTCCGCTCACCACCGCCCGGCCCGCCGGCTCTCCGCCCCCGGCCCGTCCACCCGTCGCACCCGGCTGCTCATATCCGTCCCGCCTTGCGCTCCGTGGCCAGCAGCCACAACAGATAGCCGCCGCCGAGGACGCCGGTCAGCACACCCACCGGCAACTGGTCGGCGCCGAAGAGCCGCTGTGCGGTCCAGTCCGCGGCGACCAGCAGCACGGCGCCCATGAGGGCGGACAGCAGCAGGTTGGGGCCGGGCAGGGGAGCGCCCCTCCCCGCGCCCTTGAGGAAGCGTGGCAGGGACAGCCGACGGGCCAGCTGGGGTGCGGTGAGCGCCACGAAGGAAATCGGCCCGGCCGCCGCGGTGGCGGCGGCGACGAGCACGACCGCCGCCAGCAGAACGACGATGCGGACCCGCTCGACCCGTACGCCCAGCGCGCTCGCGGCGTCATCGCCCATCTCCAGCATGCGCAGCGGACGCCCGTGGAACAGCAGCAGCGGGACGAGGACGACGCAGACCGCGGCGAGCGGCCAGAGCTGGTCCCAGTCACGGCCGTTGAGGGAACCGGTCATCCAGGTGGTGGCCCGGGTCGCCTCGACGATGTTCGCCTTGGTGAGGAGGTAGAGCACCATCGCGTAAAGCATCGCGCCGGCGCCGATACCGACGAGCACGAAGCGGTAGCCGTGGATGCCGCGCTTCCAGGCGAGCAGGAAGATGGCGATGCCGGTGATCACGCCGCCGACGACGGCTCCGGCGGCGACCGCAAAGGTCCCGGCCTGGAAGTAGACGATGACGACCAGCGCGCCGACGGACGACCCCTGCGCGAACCCGAGGACGTCCGGGCTGCCCAGCGGGTTGCGCGAGACGGTCTGGAAGACCGCCCCGGCGATTCCGAACGCGGCGCCGACCAGCAGCCCCACCAGCACCCGCGGCAGCCGCAGGTCCTGCACGATGAACTCCTGGCCGGGGTCGCCGCCGCCGGTCAGTGTGCCGATCACCTCGGCCGGGGTCATCGGGTAGTCGCCGGAGCCGATCAGTGCGATACCGGCGGCCAGCGCGACGGCCAGCAGCACCAGTCCGACCACCACGGCGGGCACGTCCAGGCGCACCGAGAGCCCGCCCCTGGTCCGCACCACCGTGACCCGCCGGGCCGCCCCCGCCCGCCGGCCGCGCGCGGCCCCGGACTTCGCCGCCGCCTCGGTGCTCTCCTCGGTGCCCTTCCCGGGCTTCGCAGTCGCGCTCACAGCTGGGCCATCCTCCGACGCCGTACGAGATAGATGAAGACCGGGCCGCCGACGACGGCCGTGACGATGCCGACCTGCAGCTCACCGGGCCGGGCCACCACCCGGCCGAGGACATCTGCGCCGAGCAGCAGGACCGGCGAGAGCACCGCGGAGTACGGCAGGATCCAGCGCAGGTCGGGCCCGGTGATGGCCCGTACGGCATGCGGAACCATCAGGCCCACATACACGATCGGGCCGCAGGCCGCGGTCGCCCCGCCGCACAGCAGGGTGACCGCGAGCATCGCCACCACCCGGGTGCGGGTCAGCCGGGCGCCCAGCGCCCGCGCCTGGTCGTCGCCGAGCGCGAGGGCATTCAGCGGCCGGGCGATCAGCAGCGCGAGCACACCGCCCACCGCGAGAAAGGGAGCGATCCGGCTGACCGTCGGCATGCCGGCCGAGGCCAGTGAACCCACCGTCCAGAAGCGCATCTTGTCCAGGGCCGCGGTGTCCATCAGATTGACGGCGTTGATGTAGCCGACGAGGACGGCGGTCAGCGCGGTGCCGGCGAGGGCGAGCCGTACGGGTGTGGCGCTGCGGGTACCGCCGAGGACGTACACCGCGACGGAGACCACCGCGGCGCCGGCGAACGCGAACCACACATAGCCGGTCAGCGAGGTGACGCCGAAGAAGCTGATTGCGGAGACGACCGCGGCCGAGGCGCCGGCGTTGATGCCGAGAACTCCGGGGTCCGCCAGCGGATTTCGGGTGAGCGCCTGCATGACCGTGCCGGCCAGGCCGAGCGCGGCCCCGATGATCAGGCCGAGCAGGGTGCGGGGGAAGCGGACATCGCGGATGACCACGTCGGTGTCGGAACCGGAGTAGTGGAACACCCCGTGCCACACCTGGTCGAGGGGGATCTGTTTCGCGCCGACGGCGATACCGAGGACGGCGATCACGGCCAGTACGGCCACGGAAGCCACCAGCCCGGCGGAGCGCAGCAGATGCCGCCGCCGGGGGGTCACGGGAGCCGGGGCCGTTGTTGCTTCGGGGGGACTGTCAACCAACACGATGGTTAGGTTAGCCTACCCTCACATTTGACTCGCAGGCCCTCCCAGAGAGAAGCACAGCCATCATGAGCACCTCCCGTAGCGTCACCCCGTCCCGTCGCGGCATCCTGGCCGCGGGCGGTGCCCTCGGCATCGGTGCCCTGCTCGCCGCATGCGGCGGCGACAAGGGCTCGGGGGGCACCAACAGCGGCGCCAAGACGGGCCCGTGGTCGTTCACCGACGACCGTAAGCAGAAGGTCGCCCTGAAGAACACCCCGCAGCGCATCGTTGCCTTCACCGGCACCGCGGCCGCACTGCACGACTTCGGGATCGACGACCAGATCGTCGGCGTCTTCGGCCCCACCAAGCTCAAGAACGGCAAGCCCGACCCGCAGGCCGGTGACCTGGACATCGACAAGGTCACCATCATCGGCAACGCCTACAACCAGTTCAACGTCGAGAAGTACGCGGCGCTGCGCCCCGATCTGCTGGTCACCAACATGTACGAGCCGGGCGCGCTGTGGTTCGTGCCGGACGACAGCAAGGACAAGATCACCCCGCTCGCCAAGACCGTCGCCCTCACCTCCTCCCGCGTCCCGCTCATCAAGATCATCGAGCGCTACGCCGACCTGGCCAAGTCGCTCGGCGCCGACCTGAAGGCCAAGAAGGTTACCGACGCCAAGGCCCGCTTCGAGAAGGCCTCCGCAGCGCTGCGCAAGGCCGCCGAGTCCCACCCGGTCAAGGTGCTCGCCTGCTCCGGCAGCCCCGACCTCTTCTACGCCTCCAACCCCGGCATCAACGCCGACCTCAGGTACTACAAGTCCCTCGGCGTCGATCTGATCGTCCCCGACCACCTGGACAAGGGCGGCTACTTCGAGAGCCTGAGCTGGGAGAACGCCGACAAGTACAAGGCCGATGTCCTCCTGCTGGACAACCGGACCGCCACCCTCCAGCCCAAGGACCTGGCGGCCAAGCCCTCCTGGGCCAGGCTGCCCGCCGTCAAGGCCGGCCAGATCACCCCCTGGTCGAGCGAGCCGCGCTTCTCCTACGCGGGTGCCGCACCGCTCATCGAGTCGCTCGCCAAGGCGATAGAGAGCGCCAAGAAGGCCAACTGACGTACGGCCGCGGCGATCCGGCGCCCGCGGGTCCCAGCGGTCCGCCGCGGCCTCACCCACCCCCACCACCGCCCCCGGGAGGTTCCCGCATGACCACGACCGTCGCCCCGTCCACCGCACCGTTCCGCTTCTTCGATGTGCACGTCGTCCGGTCCCAACGGCTGAGCCCCTCCATGGTGCGGATCACCTTCGGCGGCGAGCGGCTCGCGGAACTGGCCTCCGGCGGTCGCGACCAGCGCTTCAAACTCTTCCTCCCGCAGCCCCACCAGGACCGGCCGGTCTTCGACGACACCGGCGACGGCTGGTACACCGCCTGGCGGGCACAGGATCCGGCCGAACGCGCGGTGATGCGCTCGTACACGATCCGCGAACAGCGCCATGAACCGTGGGAGTTCGATGTCGACTTCGCCCTGCACGGCGCCGAGCCCGACACCGCCGCCACGGCGGGCGGACCCGCCTCCCGGTGGGCCGCCCATGCCCGGCCCGGCGACCGGCTGACCGTCCTCGCCCCGGCCGTCGAGAACAACGGCGGCGTCGACTTCCGGCCGCCGGCCGGCACCGACTGGATTCTGGTCACCGGCGACGAGACGGCGCTGCCCGCGATCGCCGGCATCCTGTCCTGGCTCGCCCCCGGCACCCGGGCCGAGGTCTGGATCGAGATCGCGCACGAGGACGACCGGCAGCGGCTGCCGACCTTCGCCGATGCCGACGTCCGCTGGCTCGTCCGGGACGAGGCGGCCGGCGCGGACAGCGAGCCGGTGCTCGACGCGCTGCGCGCCGCCGAGCTGCCCGAGGGCACGCCGTACGCCTGGATCGCCGGCGAGTCCGGGACCGTCAAGGCGGTGCGCAGGCACCTCGTCCGCGAGCGCGGCATCGACCGCAGGGCCGTGAAATTCACCGGCTACTGGCGCCGCGGTGCCACCGAGGAAGACCTGATCGCGGAGCTGACCGCCGCCGCGACGGCGGCCGACGCGGACTGAACCACGCGCCGGGGCCCGGCTCCACAAACCGGGCCCCACCTCTCACTTTCCGATCCGCGCCAACGCCTTCCCCGCATCCGCCGCGCAACTGCCGTCCCCGGCAGCCGTCCAGGCCGCCGCGCACAGCGCCCGCAGCCCGTCCAGCGGGGTCCCCTCACCCGTCACGACCAGCGCGTCGCCGGCCACCTCGGCCCGCCAGCCGCCGCACCGGAACCCGCCGTCGTCCGCGGTCACCTCCGGCTGCGGCGTCAGCAGCCCGCGCAGATCCTCGTCCACATACGCGGGACGGTGCTGCGGCGGGGCGGCCAGCAGTTCGGCGGGGGTGGTGACGCCGGTGAGCACCAGCAGCGAGTCGACCTCGCCGTTGTAGGCGCCCTCGATGTCGGTGTCGAGCCGGTCGCCGATCACCAGCGGCCGCCGCGCGCCGGTCCGCAGCACCGTCTCCCGGTGCATCGGCGGCTGCGGCTTGCCCGCCACCTGCGGCGATCCGCCCGCGGCGATCCGGACCACCTCCACCAACGCACCGTTGCCGGGGGCGATCCCCCGCTCCTTGGGAATCGTCAGATCGGTGTTGGACGCGAACCACGGCACCCCGCGCTGCACCGCATACGCGGCCTCCGCCAGCCGCTCCCAGTCCAGCATGGGGTCGAAGCCCTGCACCACGGCCGCCGGGTCGTCCTCCGCCGAGCGGACGGGATCGAGGCCGCGCTCGCGCAGCGCCACCCACAGCCCCTCACCACCGACGGCCAGCACCCGCGCGCCCGCCGGCACCTGCTCGGAGATCAGCCGCGCCACCGCCTGCGCCGAGGTGATCACATCGTCCGGACCGGTCGGCAGTCCGAAACCGGACAGTTGGTCGGCAACGGCCTGCGGCGTCCGGGCGGCGTTATTGGTCACATAGGCGAGGTGCATACCGCCGTCGTGCGCGCGCGTCAGCGACTCCACGGCATGGGCGATGGCCTGTCCGCCGGCGTAGACGACCCCGTCCAGATCCAGCAGCGCCGTGTCGTACGCCTCGCTCAGCGGGCGCCGGCACCCGTCGGGCTGCCTGCGAACCTGCTCGTTCATGCCGTTTCGCTCCTCGCTCCCACACGTCGTACGAAGAGAGCCGCCGCGTACCGGACGCGCGCTCACGGCGCCGCCGGATACACCCGTTCTCCCCGTCGCGCATCCCGATATTTCCAGCCACGCACGGGCTGTGCCCCGATCTTCCCTCATCGGCCGGGCGGCATAGCATTCTTCAATGACGAGTACCGACGGCCTCCGCCTCCTCCCGTTCCGCGGGCTGCGTTACGACCGGGAACGGGTCAGCAGCCTGACCGCTGTGACGTCCCCGCCGTACGACGTCGTGGTCCGGCCGGACGGCGTGCGCCACTTGGAGACCGCCGACCCGTACAACATCGTCCGGCTGATCCTCCCCCACGCCGCGGACCCCACCACCCGCCACCGCCAGGCCGCCGACACCCTGCGCCGCTGGCGCGCCGAGGGCGTGCTGCGGCAGGACGCCGAGCCCGCGCTGTACGTCTATGAGCAGCGCTCCGGCGAGGTGCTGCAGCGCGGGCTGATCGGGGCGCTGAGCCTGGACGGACCGGTGCTGCCGCACGAGGGCGTCATCCCGGAGGTGGTCGAGGACCGGGCCGCCCTGATGCGCGCGGCGGCCGCCAATTTCGAGCCGTTGCTGCTCTCCTACCGCAGCCAGGGCACCGCGACCGGCGCCGCCGCGGTCATCGAGCGCACGGTGGAGCGCGACCCGCTGCTGGCCACCACCACCGAGGACGGCTTCGCGCACCGCCTGTGGGCGGTCACCGACCCCGCCGATCTCGCCGCCATCGACGACGATCTCACCCGCCGGCAGGCGCTGATCGCCGACGGCCACCACCGCTGGGCGACCTATCAGCGGCTGTACGAGCGGCTGCCCGGTGCCACCGCCGCCTCGCCCTGGGCGTTCGGCCTGGTGCTGCTGGTGGACACCGCCCGCTACCCGCTCCAGGTCCGCGCGATCCACCGCGTACTGCCGCATCTGCCGCCCGCCAAGGCGCTGGCGGATCTGGCCGGCGCCTTCCGGGCCCGTACCCTGCCGGGCGAGCTGTCCGCCGCCCTGGAGGCCCTGGAGGAGACGCCCGGCACCGCCTTCGTCCTGGCCGGCGGGCCGGACTCCTTCCACCTCCTGGACCGTCCCGATCCCGGCCTGCTGGACCGTACGATCCGCCGGGACCGGCCCGAGGCCTGGCGGCAGCTGGACGCCACGGTGCTGCACTCCGTCCTGCTGGACGAGGTCTGGCACATCCCTGACCACCCGTCGGACATCAGCTATCTGCATCACACCGGTGCCGCCGTCGAGCAGGCCGCCCGGCACGGCGGCACCGCGGTCCTGATGCGCGCCACCTCCGAGGAGACGGTCCGTCAACTCGCGGAGCACGGCGTGACAATGCCACGGAAGTCCACCTCCTTCGGGCCCAAGCCCGCGACGGGTCTGGTCCTGCGCACCCTGGACGACCACGAGAACTGAACCTCCCGGGCCGCCCCCTCCACGGCACCCCGCACCCCACCCGAGGCGTGGTTAGGTTAGCCTTACCTAACCACGTCGCACGGGTGGGTCTCCCTGCCCCTGCGCGCACCCCAGCCTGCGCAGGACGTGGTCAAGTCCGCACCAGGGAGGACACCTTCATGAGTCTCCTCGCGCACCCCGCCGAGGATCCGGCCGACAGCCGGACATATCTGCTCAACGCGAAGACCGCCCAGCGCTACCACAGCGCGGTCACCGAGAGCGTCACACGGATCAGTGCCAAAATCGCCGGCACCGCCCGCCCGTTCACCGGCATCACCGTCGACGGCCTCACCCCCACGGTCTCCGGCGTCGACCTCGACGCACCGCTGTACGACGCGGCCGCCGCTCTCGACGAACTCGAAGAGGTCTACCTCCGCGACGCCGTCTACTTCCACCACCCGCGCTATCTGGCGCACCTCAACTGCCCCGTGGTGATCCCCGCCCTCGTCGGCGAGGCCGTGCTCTCCGCCGTCAACTCCTCCCTGGACACCTGGGACCAGAGCGCCGGCGGCACCCTCATCGAACGCCGGCTCATCGACTGGACGGCCGACCGGATCGGCCTGGGCGAACAGGCCGACGGGATCTTCACCAGCGGCGGCAGCCAGTCCAACCTCCAGGCCATGCTGCTCGCCCGCGACGAGGCGTGCCGCCGCGAACTGACCCGTGTCGGCGCACCGGCCGACGCCCGCCTCACCGACGTCCTGCCCCGGCTGCGGCTCCTCACCTCCGAGTGCAGCCACTTCAGCATCCGCAAGTCGGCCACCCTGCTCGGCATGGGCGCGGAGGCCGTCATCTCCGTTCCCAGCGACGAGAACAAGCGGATGCGCACCGACAGCCTGGCCGAGGAACTGGCGCGCTGCCGCCGCGACGGCCTGATACCCATGGCCGTCGTCGCCACCGCAGGTACCACCGACTTCGGCTCCATCGACCCGCTCCCCGAGATCGCCGGTCTGTGCGCCGGCTACGGCGCCTGGATGCATGTCGACGCCGCCTACGGCTGCGGCCTGCTGGTCTCCCGCCGCCGGGAGCTGCTCACCGGCATCGAACGCGCCGACTCGGTGACCGTCGACTACCACAAGTCCTTCTTCCAGCCGGTCAGTTCGAGCGCCGTCCTGGTCCGCGACCGCGCCATGCTGCAGCACGTCACCTACCACGCGGACTACCTCAATCCGCGCCGTATGGCGGAGCAGCGCATCCCCAACCAGGTCGACAAGTCGATCCAGACCACCCGCCGCTTCGACGCCCTCAAGCTCTGGCTCACCCTGCGCATCATGGGTGCCGGGGCCGTCGGAGAGCTCTTCGACGACGTCATCGACCGCGCCGCGGAGGCCTGGAAACTCCTCCACGACGACCCCCGCTTCGCCGTCGTCGTCGAGCCCCAGCTGAGCACCCTGGTCTTCCGCTACGTCCCCAGCACCGACCAGGACCCCGAACTCAGCGACCGGGTCAATCTGCACGCCCGGGAGGCCCTGTTCGCCTCCGGTGACGCGATCGTGGCGGGCACGGTCGTCGACGGCCGCCACCACCTCAAGTTCACCCTGCTCAACCCGGAGACCACGCTGGAGGACATCGCCACCGTCCTCGACCTGATCGCCGAGCACGCCGGCAGCTTCCTCGCCGAGCAGCCGCGGCCGGCGCTCAGCGCGCGCTGACCCTCCCCCACGACCGATCCCCCTCGGAGACCCTGTGTCCGCCCCTTACGACTTCATCGCCATCGGCCTCGGCCCGTTCAACCTCGGCCTGGCCTGCCTCACCGAGCCGATCGACGGACTCGACGGTCTGTTCCTGGACAACAAAGCGTCCTTCGACTGGCACCCCGGCATGATGCTCGACAGCAGCCACCTCCAGGTCCCGTTCCTGGCCGACCTGGTCACCCTCGCCGACCCCACCTCGCCCTTCTCGTTCCTGAACTACCTCAAGGAATCGGGGCGGCTCTACCCGTTCTACATCCGCGAGAACTTCTATCCGCTGCGCGCCGAGTTCAACGACTACTGCCGCTGGGCGGTCGGCAAACTGGGCAACGTCCGCTTCGCCCACCAGGTCACCACCGTCGAGTACGACGAGAGCGAAGAGCTCTACGCCGTCCACGCCGAGCACCTCCCCACCGGCGAGCGCACCACCTACCGCGCCCGGAAACTCGTCCTGGGCACCGGCACGCCGCCGTACGTCCCCGACGCCTGCCGGGACCTGGGTGGCGACCTGCTGCACAACTCCGACTACCTGGACGCCAAGGCCGCCCTCCAGGCCAAGGACAGCATCACCCTCGTCGGCAGCGGCCAGAGCGCGGCCGAGATCTACTACGACCTCCTCCAGGACATCGACAGCCACGGCTACCAGCTGACCTGGGCCACCCGCTCCCCGCGCTTCTTCCCCCTCGAATACACCAAGCTCACGCTGGAGATGACCTCACCGGAGTACGTGGACTACTTCCACGCCCTCCCCGCGGCCACCCGCGACCGTCTCAACGCCACCCAGAAACACCTGTACAAGGGCATCGACTCCGAGCTGATCAACGACATCTTCGATCTGCTCTACCAGAAGAACCTGGCCGGCCCCGTCCGTACCCGTCTCCTCACCAACACCGCGCTGAACCAGGCGCGTTACGACGAGACCTCCGGCACCTACACCCTCGGCCTGCGCCAGGAGGAACAGGGCAGCGACTTCACCCTCGACACCCAGGGCCTGATCCTCGCCACCGGCTACCGCTACCGCGTACCCGGCTTCCTCGCCCCCGTCCACGACCGCATCGCCTGGGACGACGCCGGCCGCTACGACGTGGCGCGCAACTACAGCATCGACACCACCGGCCACGGCATCTACGTGCAGAACGCCGAACTGCACACCCACGGCTTCGTCACCCCCGACCTCGGCATGGCCGCCTACCGCAACGCGTGCATCATCCGCGAACTGCTCGGCCGCGAGTACTACCCGGTCGAAAAAGCCGTCGCCTTCCAGGAATTCGCCGCCCCGGCCGGCCCGCACCACCTCATGGAGACCCCGGCATGAGCACCCCGCTCTTCACCCGTCCCGACCCCGCGCTGGGAGAATTCTCCGTGCGCCCGGTCGACCCGTCCGGCGACGCCGAGCTGCTGCACGGCTGGGTCACCCACCCCAAGGCCGTCTTCTGGCTGATGCAGGAATGCGACCTCGCCGCGGTCGAGAAGGAGTTCACGCGGATAGCCGCCGACCCCTTCCACGACGCCTTCCTCGGCCTGCACAACGGCACCCCGGCCTTCCTCATGGAGCGCTACGACCCCGCCCACCGGGAGCTGGTCGGCATCCATGCCGCCGCACCCGGCGACGTCGGCATGCACTTCCTGTCGGCCCCCACCGACACCCCCGTGCACGGCTTCACCCGGGCCGTCATCACCACCGTCATGGAGATGCTCTTCGCCGACCCGGCCACCCGCCGCGTGGTCGTCGAACCCGACGCCGGCAACACCGCCGTCCACGCCCTCAACAAGGCCGTCGGCTTCGAGATCCAGCGCACCGTCTCGCTCCCCTCCAAAGACGCCTACCTCAGCACCTGCACCCGCGAACAGTTCCTGGCCACCCGAGGAGACCACCGATGACCGCCGGCAACGGGCCGACCGCCCAGGACTCCGTCGCCCACCTCACCCCCGCGCTGTGGGCCCGCGCCAACCGCCTGCTGATCCGCAAGGGCCTCGCCGAGTTCGCCCATGAGCGGCTGCTGACCCCCAAGCGCCTGCCGCAGGACGGCCACTACGGCGTACGCGGCGACGACGGCACCACCGAGTACCGCTTCGCCGCCCGCCGGCAGGCCCTGGACCACTGGCAGGTCGACGCCGACAGCATCACCCGCCACCGCGGTGACACCGAACTCCCGCTGGACGCGCTGGAGTTCTTCATCGAACTGCGCGACGCCCTGGGCCTCGGCGAGGAGATCCTGCCGGTCTACCTGGAGGAGATCAGCTCGACCCTGTCCGGCACCGCCTACAAGCTCGCCGCCGACCTGCCCAGCGCCGCCGAGCTCGCGAAATCACCGTTCCAGGCCATCGAGACCGGCATGACCGAGGGCCACCCCTGCTTCGTCGCCAACAACGGCCGCCTCGGCTTCGGCATCCACGAGTACCACGCCTACGCCCCGGAGGCCGCGAGCCCGCTCCGGCTGATCTGGCTCGCCGCCCACCGCGACCACGCCACCTTCACCGCCGGCGCCGACCTCGACTACGACACCCTCGTCCGCGACGAACTCGACGACACCACCCGCACCCGCTTCGCCGCCATCCTCACCGGCCTCGGCCTCGCCCCCGACAACTACTACTTCCTCCCCACCCACCCCTGGCAGTGGTGGAACAAGCTCTCCGTCACGTTCGCCGCCGAGGTCGCCCAGCAGCGCCTGGTGTGCCTGGGGCCGGGTGACGACGACTACCTCGCCCAGCAGTCCATCCGCACCTTCTTCAACACCACCAGCCCCACCAAGCACTACGTCAAAACGGCCCTCTCCGTCCTCAACATGGGCTTCATGCGCGGCCTGTCCGCCTCCTACATGGAAGCCACCCCGGCCATCAACGACTGGCTGGCCCGCCTGATCGCCGCCGATGACACCTTCCGGGCCGCCCGGTTCTCGATCATCCGCGAGCGCGCCGCCATCGGCTACCACCACCGCCAGTACGAGGCCGCCACCGCCAAGGGCTCCGCGTATCTGAAGATGCTCGCCGCCCTGTGGCGAGAGAGCCCGGTACCCACCGTCGAGTCGGGCCAGCGGCTGGCCACCATGGCCTCGCTGCTGCACCTCGACGACGAGGGCGGCTCGTTCGCCGCCGCCCTGATCGAGGAGTCCGGCCTGGAGCCCGCCGTCTGGCTGCGCCGCTACCTCGACGCCTACCTGACCCCGGTCCTGCACGCCTTCTACGCCTACGACCTGGTCTTCATGCCGCACGGCGAGAACGCCATCCTGGTCATCGAGGACGGCGCCGTGGCCCGCGTGATCTTCAAGGACATCGCCGAAGAGATCGCCGTCATGGACCCGCACGCGGTCCTGCCCCCCGCCGTCGAACGCATCCGCGCCGACGTCCCCGAGGACAAGAAGCTCCTCTCGATCTTCACCGACGTCTTCGACTGCTTCTTCCGCTTCCTGAGCGGCACCCTCGCCGACCGCGGCATCCTCGACGAGGACACCTTCTGGCGCACGGTCGCCGCCTGCGTCACCGACTACCAGGCGTCCGCGCCCCACCTCGCCGACAAGTTCCGCCAATACGACCTGTTCACCGACGAGTTCGCCCTCTCCTGCCTCAACCGCCTCCAGCTGCGCAACAACCAGCAGATGGTCGACCTCCAGGACCCCGCGGGCGCCCTCCAGCTCATCGGCACCCTCCGCAACCCCCTCGCGCCTTACGCGCCGGCCCCCTGACCCGCACCGCAAAACGAAGAAGGGCGGGACCCACCACGGGGTCCCGCCCTTCTTTCCTCACCTCAGCTCAGCTCAGCTCACGACGAGCAGCCGGCTCAGTCCTTCGCGGGACCCTCATCGTCCCGCGCACCTTCGCCCTCTGCCGCCTCATCCGACTCGTCGGTGTCCTCCAGCGCATCGGTGAACTCCACCCCGTCCAGCTCCGCGAGCCGGTCCGAGGCATCCGTCGTGCCACCCTGGTCGGCCTCCAGCGCCCTGGCGAACCAGTCCCGCGCCTCGCCCTCGCGCCCGACCTCCAGCAGCGCATCCGCGTACGCATACCGCAGCCGCGCCGTCCACGGGTGCACCGCGCTCGACGCGAGCTCCGGGCTCTGCAGCGTCACCACCGCGGCGTCCGCCTGCCCCATGTCCCGCCGGGCACCCGCGGCCACCAGCCGCATCTCGACCTGGCCGGCCCGGTCCAGCTTCTGCGTCTCGGGCTCGCCGGCCATGGCCAGCGCCTTCTCCGGCCGCCCGAGACCGCGCTCGCAGTCCGCCATGACGGGCCACAACTCCACGCCACCGGTCATCCGCCGCGCCGCCCGGAACTCCGCCAGCGCCTCGCTGTACTTGCCGACCGCGTACGCCGCAAAGCCCGCGGCCTCACGCACCGCCGCAACCCTGGACGCCAGCCGCAGCGCCACCCGCGAGTACCCGTAAGCGCTCTCCGGGTCCTCGTCCAGCAGCTTCGCCACCATCACCAGGTTCTTGGCCACATCGTCGGCAAGCGTCTTCGGCAGGCTCAGCAGCTCCTGACGCACATCCTTGTCGATCTCGTCACCGGTGACATCCTCCGGAATCGGCAGCCGCTTGATCGGCTCCCGGTCCCGGTCCCGCCGGTCATCGCGCCGATCGTCCCGACGGTCATCCCGCCCGCGCCCCGCGCCATACGGCCGACGCCCACGCTCATCGTCCCTACGGAACCCACCCCGGTCATCCCGCCGCGGCCCCCGGTCATCCCTACGGAACCCACCGCGATCGCCCCCACGGTCATCCCGCCGGTCGCCACCACGGAACCCACCGCGGTCACCACCCGACGAACGGTCATCACGACGGAAACCACCACGGTCGCCCCCACGGTCATCCCGCCGGTCACCACCCGACGGACGCTCGTCACGGCGGAAACCACCGCGGTCACCACCGGACGGACGGTCATCCCTACGGAACCCACCACGGTCGCCACCACGGTCGCCACCACGGTCGCCCCCACGGTCATCCCGCCGGTCATCACGACGGAACCCGCCGCGATCGCCGCCGCGGTCGTCCCGCCGGTCGCCACCGCGATACCCACCACGGTCACCACGGGACGGACGATCGTCACGACGGAAACCACCACGGTCACCACCGGACGGACGGTCATCACGACGGAACCCGCCGCGGTCACCGCCACGGTCGTCCCGACGGTCACCACCACGGTCACCACCCGACGGACGATCATCACGACGGAACCCGCCGCGGTCACCGCCGCGGTCGTCCCGCCGGTCGCCACCGCGATACCCACCACGGTCACCACCGGACGGACGATCGTCGCGCCGGAAACCGGGGCGGTCACCACCGGACGGACGGTCATCCCTACGGAACCCACCACGGTCACCACCGGACGGACGCTCGTCCCTACGGAACCCACCCCGGTCGCTGCCACGGTCATCCCGCCGGTCGCCACCACGGAACCCACCGCGGTCGCCACCGGACGAACGGTCATCACGACGGAAACCACCACGGTCACCGCCCCGGTCGACAGCGCCCCGATCGTCACGACGGTCATCCCTGCGGAACCCACCGCGATCGCCGCCACGGTCATCCCGACGGTCACCACCCGACGGACGATCGTCACGACGGAAACCGGGGCGGTCTCCACCCCGCTCGTCGCGCCGGAATCCGCCGCCCCGCTCATCATCGCGGCGCGGCCCGCGCGGCCGGTCGTCACGACGGTCACTGCCGCGGAAGCCACCGCGGTCGCCGCCCGAAGGACGGTCGTCACGACGGAATCCACCACGGTCACCGCCCCGGTTGTCCCGCCCCGCATAACCGCCACCGCCGCCGGCCGGACGACCACCGCGGTCGTTGTCCCGACGCGGCCCCCGGTCGTCACGCCGGAAACCACCGCGGTCACCGTCGTCGCGCCGCTGCGGCCGGCGCTCCGAACGATCGTCGGAAGAGTTGGTGGACATCGACGTGACTCCTGTCATCGGTACTGCATTCATTCTCACGCACCGATGAGTTCGGCGCGCTTCGGCAAAAACAAAAAAGGACCCTTGGTCCCAGCATGAACGCTGGGACCAAGGGTCCTCAAAGATTGTTCGGCGGCGTCCTACTCTCCCACAGGGTCCCCCCTGCAGTACCATCGGCGCTGAAAGGCTTAGCTTCCGGGTTCGAAATGTAACCGGGC